>NZ_MJIR01000107.1:0-27246 GCF_001878835.1 Microbacterium sp. AR7-10
AGATGTGTATAAGAGACAGGCCCTGCTCGCCGCCGCCGGCGCAGCCAGATCGATCCTCGAGGTGGGCACCGGGGCCGGCGTCTCGGGCCTGTGGCTGCTGCGCGGAGCGCCGCAGGCGGTGCTGACGACGATCGACAACGAACGCGAGCACCTCGCCGCCGCACGCCAGGCCTTCGCCGATGCGCGCATCCCCGCCACCCGAGGCCGCTTCATCACCGGACGCGCCGCCGACGTGCTGCCGCGCATGAACGAAGGCGCCTACGACATCGTCTTCATCGACGCCGACGCCGAGAACGTCATCGAGTACGTCGAGCACGGTCTGCGTCTCGTGCGCACCGGCGGTCTGGTGCTCGTGCCGCGTGTGCTGCACGGCGGCCGGGTCGCCGACCCCGTCCAGCGCGACGCGGTCACCAGCTCGTACCGGTCGCTGGTGCAGGAGACGCAGGAGTCGCAGGCGGTGCTCGCCGCGCTCTCCACCGTCGGCGAGGGACTGCTGCAGCTCGCCCGCGTCGCCGAGTAGGCGGCGGAACTCCCCGGACACAGCAGAGGGGCGGTGGATCCGCAGATCCACCGCCCCTCTCATCGGAATGTCAGGCGCTCACGACGGCGCCCAGCACGTCGTGAAGCTCCTTCGCCTCTGCGTCGTTCACGGAGACGACCAGACGGCCGCCGCCTTCGAGCGGAACCCGCACGATGATGAGTCGCCCCTCCTTCACGGCCTCCATCGGTCCGTCGCCGGTCCTCGGCTTCATCGCTGCCATCGTGGCACCCTTTCCCTCGGTGGTATGAGTCAAGTTTATCGGTAGCCTCACCCTCCGGTGTTACGCGCGTCACATCCGAGTCACGGGACCTGCCAGTAGGTCTGCGCCGAGCCGTACATGGCGAGAATCCACGCCCACTGCAGCAGCAGGCACACCAGCAGCACCCCCCACCGGTACGCCCGTGCACGTGGCACCGCGAGAGCGCCGGCGAGCGGCGTGAGAGGGATCAGCAGGCGGAACGTGCTCGACTGCGGGAAGAACACCGCGAGCAGGTACAGCAGGTAGCTCGCGCTCCACAGCCGGATGTCAAGACCGAGACGCCGCACGCTGCGCGCGCGCAGCAGGGCGTACCCCGCGCCGGCGACCAGCAGCGCCAGGATCACCCAGCCCGCCCAGGACGGCATCCCCCACTGCCCGGCCCAGAACTCGGCACCGCGCACGAAACCCTCGAACGGGATGAACGCGGCAGACGGGTCGCTGAGCCAGTTGCGCCGCCAGGACAGCTCCGTCTGCAGATAGGCTCCGGGCTCCCCCGTGACCAGCCCGGCGATCGCCTGCCACGAGAAGCCGACGAGCGTCGTCAGCGCGCCGAGCGCGACGATGTGCACGACGTCTTTCGGCGGCAGCGGATGCCTCTCCCGCACGAGCCACCGCGAGATGCCGTGCAGCCCGAGGAACAGCGCGAACGCCAGCACGCCCGGTCGGGTGAATCCCATCACCGGGATGAGCAGGTACAGCCACCCGTACCGGTGGCGGGAGACGAGGTCGAGCGCCACGAGCAGCAGCAGCACGAACAGGCTCTCGGCGTATCCCACCTGGAACAGCGCGGCGAGCGGTCCGCTGGCGAAGAACGCCACGGCCCAGAGCGCCGCGGCGGCCCCGATCCGGGGACGGAGCAGCCGGTGCAGGACGAGGCATGCGAGCAGCCCCGAGACGAGCGAGACGAGCACCGCCCCCGCCGCCCAGTCGCCGAGGCCCACGAGCTGGGCGAGGTGGGCGTACACCGGCATGAACGCCCAGGCGTTCTCGAGCACCTGCCCCGCCTCGTTCACCGGCAGGGTGGTCGGGTATCCGAACACCGCGACCGTCCAGTACCACTGGGCGTCCCAGCCGAGGGCGTACTCCCCCAGCGTCGGGTCGGCTCCGAAACGCGAGCCGAGGTTCGAGCCGGCAGCGGCGAGCGCGAAGAACCCGGTCGTCACCAGCCGCGACAGCAGGTAGATGATCGCGATGCGAGCGGTGACCGGAGTCCGCGCCCAGCCGCGCAGCGTGCGGGTCAGGACGCGCTGAGCCACGCGCGCAGTCCGCGTTCGACGTCGTCGATCTGCGCGATCGGGACGCGCTCCTCGTCGTGGTGCGCGAGGTGCGGGTCGCCAGGGCCGTAGTTCACGGCCGGGACGCCCATGGCCGAGAAGCGCGCGACATCCGTCCAGCCGTACTTGGCGTTCGCCTCGCCCCCAACGGCCGCGAGGAACCGCTGCGCGATCGGCGCGTCCAGTCCCGGACGCGCGCCTCCGGCCGCGTCGAGGATCTCCACCTCGAACCCCGCGAACGCCGCGCGCACGTGAGCCTCGGCGTCAGCCACGCTCTTGCTCGGCGCGAAGCGGTAGTTCACCTCGACCTCGCACAGATCGGGGATGACGTTGCCGGCGACACCGCCGCGGATGCTGACCGCGTTGAGCCCCTCCCGGTAGCCCAGCCCCTCGACCGTGACCTCACGGGCGCGGTACTCGGCCAACCGGGTGAGGATCGGGGCCGCCGCGTGGATCGCGTTCTCGCCGATCCACGAGCGCGCACTGTGCGCGCGAACGCCGCGCACGCGGACGACCGCTCGCAGCGTCCCGTTGCATCCGCCCTCCACGCGCCCGTCCGACGGCTCACCCAGAATGGCGAAGTCGGCGGCGAACAGATCGGGACGCGTCTGGGCCAGCAGATGGAGGCCGTTCAGCGAGGCGTCGACCTCCTCGTTGTCGTACCACATCCAGGTGATGTCGACCGCGGGCGCGGTGAGCTCGGCGGCCAGCTTGAGCTGCACCGCGACCCCGGCCTTCATGTCGACCGTGCCGCGCCCCCACAGGTACTCGACTCCGTCGATCTCGATGTCGCGGGTGGGCACGTTGTCGTTGATCGGCACGGTGTCGATGTGACCGGCGATGACGACGCGCTGCGCCCTGCCGAGCTGTGTGCGGGCGACGACCGTGTTGCCGTGGCGCACCACCTCGAGATGCGGGTACGACCGCACCGCCGCCTCGATCGCGTCCGCCAGCGGGGCCTCCGCCCCGGACACGCTGGGGATGTCGCAGATCGTGCGAGTGAGCTCGAGAGAGGATGCAGTCAGATCCAGCGCCATGCGCCCAGCCTAGCCACGCCGACACATCCCGCCGTGAACCGGCGGGGCGACGTACCGTAGGAGGATGAGCACTGCACGCACGGTCTGGGGCACCGGCCTCAGCACGATCGCATCCGACGGCACCGTCCTCGACGCCTGGTACCCCGAGCTCGGACTCGGCACGCAGGAGGCGGATGACGCGGCCGCCGTCGCATCCACCTGGGGCGCCTTCGCCGACGATGACGAGCGCCGGGGCGTGACGGTCGAGCTCGTGCAGCTCACCATCGACCTCGATGCGCCGGTCGCGTCGACGGCTGACGCCTATCTGCGCCTGCACGCGCTGTCGCACCTGCTCGTGCGCCCCAACGAGCTCAGCCTCGACGGGATCTTCGGGCACCTCCCCACGGTCGCGTGGACCAACGCCGGCCCCATGCATCCCGCCGACGCCGCAGCGCTGCGCCCGGTGCTGCAGCGGCACGGGATCCAGGTGCAGGGGCTCGACAAGTTCCCGCGCCTCACCGACTACGTGCAGCCCGCCGGCGTGCGCATCGCCGATGCGTCGCGGGTTCGCCTCGGCGCGCACCTCTCCCCCGGAACCACGGTGATGCACGAGGGATTCGTGAACTTCAACGCGGGCACGCTGGGCGCGTCGATGGTGGAGGGGCGCATCTCGCAGGGCGTCGTGGTCGGCGACGGCAGCGACATCGGAGGCGGGGCGTCGATCATGGGCACCCTCTCGGGCGGTGGTCAGCACCGCGTCTCGATCGGAGCGCGCACCCTGCTCGGGGCCAACGCGGGCATCGGGATCTCGCTCGGCGACGACTGCATCGTCGAAGCAGGGCTCTACTTGACCGCCGGCACCAAGGTCGTCGTCGCCGACGCCCCGGCGGGCGCAGACGGCGAGCGCCAGACCGTGAAGGCCGCCGAGCTGTCGGGCCGCAGCGGACTGCTCTACCGGCGCAACTCGCTGACCGGCGCGGTCGAGGTCTCGCGCCGCTCGGGCCACGGGGTGACGCTGAACGAGATGCTGCACGCCTGATCACGGCGCACGCTCAGGCCGGCGGCCACCGCTGCTGTATGGTTGAGTCGACGCCCCTCGCGAAGCGAGACGTCTGCGTCGTCGAAATCCTTCCGCACCGGCATCCGGTCGCGGTCACTCGAGCGGCGAAACGATGCGCGATCCCGCGCCGTCGCCCACATCCGCAGCCACGCTGCGCTTTCCTGGAGATACTCCTATGCCTTCCTTCCTCGATCTCGGCGTGCCCGCCGCGCTGGCCGACGTTCTGGCCGCCGACGGCAAGACCGAGGCGTTCGCCATTCAGCGCGACACGCTCCCCGACTCCCTCGCCGGCCGCGATCTGCTCGGCCGCGGCCGCACCGGCAGCGGCAAGACCATCGCGTTCGCGCTGCCCCTGGTCGCCCGTCTCTCGGCCTCCGGCACCCGCCGGCAGCCCGGCCGGCCCCGTGGCCTCGTGCTCGCGCCGACCCGCGAGCTGGCCACGCAGATCGCCGCCACCATCCGGCCGCTCGCCGAGGCCGTCGGCATGCGCGTCACGACCGTCTTCGGCGGTGTCTCGCAGCGGCCGCAGGAGCAGGCGCTGCGCGCCGGCGTCGACATCGTCGTGGCCTGCCCCGGCCGGCTCGAAGACCTCATGAAGCAGGGCGTCGTCTCGCTCGGCGCCGTCGAGGTCGCGGTGCTCGATGAGGCCGACCACATGGCCGACCTCGGCTTCCTCCCCGGCGTCACCCGCATCCTCGCGGCCACTCCCGCCGGCGGCCAGCGCCTGCTGTTCAGCGCCACCCTCGACCGCGGCATCGACGCGCTTGCCAAGCGGTTCCTCCGCAGCCCGGTCAGCCACGAGGTCGACGAGGCCAGCGTGCCCGTGGGAGAGATGACCCACCGCGTGCTCGTCGCATCGGATGCGGATGCCAAGAAGAGGCTCGTCGAGGATCTGGCATCCGGTCTCGGCCGTCGCATCCTGTTCACCCGCACCAAGCACCACGCCAAGAAGCTCGCCAAGCAGCTGACCTCGGCGGGCATCCCCTCGGTCGACCTGCACGGCAACCTCGGCCAGAACGCGCGTGAGCGCAACCTCGCCGCGTTCGGCGCCGACGCCGCGAACGGCGGCGTGCGCGTGCTCGTCGCGACCGATGTCGCCGCCCGCGGCGTGCACGTCGACGACGTCGAGCTGGTCGTGCACGTCGACCCGCCCGTCGAGCACAAGGCGTACCTGCACCGCTCGGGTCGCACCGCTCGTGCCGGTGCTGCGGGCACCGTCGTCACGCTCATGCTGCCCGAGCAGCGTCGCGACGTGAAGGACATCCTGCGCAAGGCGCAGATCACGGTCGCGATGGAGGACGTCACGCCCGCCATCGTCGACGAGCTGGTCGGCGAGCGCGCCCCGAAGGTCAAGACGGCTCCCGTCGCGCCGCAGCAGAACCAGCCCAAGGCGAAGTCGGCCCCGCAGCCCGGCGGCCAGGGCGGCGGACGCTCCGGCTCGGGCCGCCGTCGCTCCGGTCGCGCCGGCGACACCGCCCAGCGCACGGACGGCGGCCGCGAGCGCGCACGCTCGCACGCACAGAGCAGCCAGCCGCGCTACTCCACGCAGACCGGCTCACCGGCGGGCCAGCAGCGCCAGAGCGACCACGGGGCGGCTCGTCCCGCGTCGAACGGTCAGCAGCACAGCGCCGGTCGCGCCCGCACCGGCTCGCGCCGCGCCAGCCGCGCGCAGGGACGCTGACCCCGCACTGGCTGACCGCACAGACAGAACTGCCCGCCACGGGAATCCGTGGCGGGCAGTTCTGTCATGACAGCGCGGCCGGGTGCGCGGAGCGGTTCGCTCCCCTGCGGCTCAGCGCGTCGGGAACGAGCGCTCGGGCGAGCCGACGTACAGCTGCTGCGGGCGACCGATCTTGGTCTGCGGATCGAGGTTCAGCTCGCGCCACTGCGCCAGCCAGCCGGGAAGGCGGCCGATCGCGAACAGCACCGTGAACATGCGCGTCGGGAAGCCCATCGCCTTGTAGATGACGCCGGTGTAGAAGTCGACGTTGGGGTAGAGACGACGCTCCTTGAAGTAGTCGTCGGCGAGGGCGATCTCCTCGAGCTCCTTGGCCAGATCGAGCAGCGGGTCGGTCACGCCGAGCTCGGCGAGCACCTCGTCGGCGGCTTCCTTGACCAGCTTCGCGCGCGGGTCGTAGTTCTTGTACACGCGATGCCCGAAGCCCATCAGCTTCACGCCGGCTTCCTTGTTCTTCACGCTCTCGACGAAGCGCTGCACGCTCTGTCCCGACTCGCGGATCTGCCCGAGCATGGTCAGCACCGCTTCGTTCGCCCCGCCGTGCAGCGGGCCGGAGAGCGCCTGGATGCCGGCGGAGATCGATGCGAACTGGTTGGCTCCGGTCGAGCCGACCAGACGCACGGTGGACGTGGATGCGTTCTGCTCGTGATCCTCGTGCAGGATCAGCAGCAGCTCGAGCGCCTTCGACATCACCGGGTTGACCTCGTACGGCTCGCTGTGCACGCCGAAGTTGAGCTTGAGGAAGTTGTCGACGAAGCTCAGCGAGTTGTCCGGATACAGGAAGGCCTGTCCGATGCTCTTCTTGTGCGCGTACGCGGCGATGACCGGCAGCTTGGCGAGCATGCGCACCATGTTCAGCTCGACGTGCTCGGGATTGTGCGGGTCGGTCTGGCCCTCGTAGTAGGTCGACAGGGCGGCGACCGCCGACGACAGCACCGACATCGGGTGCGCGGTGTGCGGCAGAGCCGAGAAGAAGTGCTTGAGATCTTCGTGCAGCAGCGTGTGCCGACGGATCTTCTCGTCGAACTCGGCGAGCTCGGTCGCCGTCGGCAGCTCGCCGTAGATCAGCAGCCACGCCACCTCGAGGTAGCTGCAGTTCTTCGCGATCTGCTCGATCGGGTATCCCCGGTAGCGGAGGATCCCCTGATCTCCGTCGATGAAGGTGACGGCTGACTTGGTGGACGCGGTGTTCACGAAGCCGTAGTCGAGGCCCGTGTACCCGGTCTGACGCGTGAGCGTCGAGAAGTCGATGCTGTCGGTGCCGCTGCTTCCGCGGACGACGGGGAACTCCGCCGTAGTGTCGCCGATCGAAAGAGTCGCCTTCTCGGGCTGAGCTGCGCTCACGCCAACCTCCTGCTGCGTTCGTGTCGTCGTGGGCGATGAGAGACGCACGCAGCGCCGGTCCGGCAGACCCCATCGCCCCTACAGCCTAGCCGTGACGTCGGCCTACTGTGACATCCGCCAAGAGATGAACGTCATCACCGCGCGGTGCGCACAAAGATCAGCGATCTGCGCCGGTCAGACGCGTCGCAGCCTGCCTGATCCGCTCGAGGGGCGCGGTCAGCGACAGACGTACGTGCTGCGCGGAGTGGTCGCCGTAGAAATGGCCGGGGCCCGCCAGGATGCCGAGTGAGGCGAGGCGATCCATCGACTCCCAGGCGTCTCGCCCCTCCGTCGCCCAGAGGTACAGACCCGCCTCCGATCCGTCGATGCGGAAACCCGCCTCGATGAGCGCGGGCAGCAGCACATCGCGGCGCTGCCGGTACAGCCGCTTCTGGGCGGCGACGTGCTCGTCGTCTCGCAGGGCCACCGCCATCGCGTGCTGCACCGGAGCGGGTGGCATCAGACCGAGGTGCTTGCGCGCAGCGAGGACATCGCCGATCAGCGTCGAGCACCCGGCGATGAACGCGGCCCGGTATCCGGCGAGGTTCGACTGCTTGCTCAGCGAGTAGACGCTGAGCAGATCCGCCCGGCTGCCCCCGGTGACGCGGGGGTCGAGAACCGACGGGATCATCTGGCTCTGCCAGGGACCCTCCCACCCGAGCTCGGCGTAGCATTCGTCGCTCGCCAGCACGGCGCCGAGCTCGCGAGCCCGTCGCACGGCCGCCGTGAGCGCCTCGAGGTCCCACGTGCGACCGTCGGGGTTTCCGGGGCTGTTGATCCAGATGAGCTTCGCGCCCTCGGGCCACTCCGCAGGATCGTCGACGGCGACGGCGGTCGCACCGGCGACCGCCGCACCGACCGCGTAGGTCGGGTAGGCGACGCGCGGGTGCACGACGACATCCCCCGGCCCGAGGCCGAGCAGAAGGGGCAGCAGCGCGACCAGCTCCTTCGAGCCGATCGTCGGCATGACGTTCGCGTCGGTGAGATCGGGCACCCCGCGACGGCGGGCGTACCAGTCCACGATGGCCTTGCGCACGTCGCTCGTTCCCACGGTCTGCGGGTAGGCGTGCGCGTCGGTCGCCTCGGCGAGAGCGCGACGGATCACCTCGGGGGTGGGGTCGACCGGCGAGCCGATCGACAGATCGACGAGACCGTCGGGATGCTGGGCCGCGCGGTCACGGTACGGGATCACCGCGTCCCAGGGGTAGTCCGCGAGATCCCGGACCCCCACTCAGTCCCCCTGCGGCGGCAGGGCGGTGACCACCGGGTGGTCGAAGTCGTAGACGCCGACCTTCGATGCGCCGCCGGGAGAGCCGATCTCCTTGAAGAACTCGACGTTGGCCTTGTAGTAGTCGGCCCACTCCTCGGGCAGGTCGTCTTCGTAGTAGATCGCCTCGACCGGGCAGACCGGCTCGCAGGCGCCGCAGTCCACGCACTCGTCGGGGTGGATGTACAGCATCCGCTCGCCTTCGTAGATGCAGTCCACGGGGCACTCATCGATGCAGGCGCGGTCCTTGACATCGACGCAGGGAAGGGCGATCACGTACGTCACGTGCTCAGTCTACGACGCCTCAGCGCCCCTCGCCCTGCGTTGCGGCCGCGCGTGCGGACAGTTCGCTCAGCCGCCGGGTGTCCGGCCAGGCCACGATCAGCATGACGATGCCCGCGGCGACGTACATCCAGATGTTGCCGAGGGCGGTGTTCGGGACGACGATCGATCCCCCCGGTCCGCGCTGCGAGATCACCAGCAGCAGCGCCATCATGCCGAGTCCTGCGGCGAGTGCCGCCCACCGGTCGCCGGTGAGGGCGCGAAGCGCGACGAGCAGGGCTGCGCACGCGATGCCGCCGAGGATCATCCCGACGGGGACGGGACCGATCGTGAAGCTGTGCGCGATGGTCGCCGCGACACCGTAGACGGCCCCGACCAGGGCCGCGGCCAGCCACGAGACACCTCGGGAGAGCATTCTGCGCACCGGCTCAGCCTACTGGGCGCCGCTGTCGGGCGCCTGAGGTGCGCTCACGCGGCGAGACCCACCATCCGCAGCAGCGCGGCGACGGCGGCCGCGGCGAACACGACCACGAGGAACGACTGGCGCATCCACAGCAGCCCGGCCGCGACGAGCACGGCCGGCACCCTGGCATCGACCATCACCGCCTGACCGGCGCCGAGGGTCTGCACGGCGACGAGGGCGCCCAGCAGCGCCACGGTGAGCAGATCCGAAATGCGGGCAGGCTTCGGCGCTTCCAGCAGCCTGGCGGGCACGAGGTATCCGACGGCCTTGAGCCCGACGCAGATGCAGGCGGCGAGCAGCACCGCACTCCAGACGGTCATCCTGAGGCCTCCACTGTCGCATTCCTGCGGCCGAACCAGTTGAACCAGCCGACCACGATCGCCACGAGCGCGGCGACGAGCACCGGCAGACCCGGCATGAGAAGGGGCGTGAGACCGGCGGCGACGACGGCGGCGGCCACGCCGACGGCGATGGCCTGACGCTCCCGCAGCCGCGGCCAGAGCAGGGCGAGGAACGCGGCGGCAGCCGCCGCGTCCAGCCCCCAGGCCTTCGGGTCGCCGAGCACGTCGCCCAGCAGGGCGCCGGCCAGCGTGGTGAGGTTCCAGCCGATGAACACTCCGAGGCCGGTGAGCCAGAACCCGAGCCGACGCAGCCGCGGCGTCTGCTGGGAGATGGCGACCGCCGTGGATTCGTCGATGGTCACCTGCGCGGCCGCGGCCCGTCGCCAGAATCCACCGCCGATGATCGACGACAGCCGCATGCCGTACGCGACGTTGCGCACTCCGAGCAGCGCAGCAGAGGCGACCGCCGACGGCAGAGCGGCGATGCCGCCGGCACCGAACACGCCGATGAAGGCGAACTGCGAGCCGCCGGTGAACATCAGCAGGCTCAGCACGCAGGTCTGCCAGACGTCGAGGCCGGACGCCACGGCCAGGGCGCCGAACGAGATGCCGTACGCGCTGGTCGCGATGGCGACGCCGAGGCCCTCCCGCCAGACCTCGCGGACCGCGCGGCCCGCCTCTTGTGTTCGCTCTGCTGAACGCATGCCCATCATTCTGAACAGGCCCGGGCATCTCGTCAAATCGAACGAACGTTTGTCATACTGAACAGATGGATCTGCGCGCACGCCTCGCCCTCGCCCTGCGCCGCGAGCGGGAGGGTGTCGGCCTCTCGGTCTCCGAGCTGGCGCGCCGCGCGGGCGTGTCCAAGGCCACGGTCTCCCAGCTCGAGAGCGGCTCCGGCAATCCCAGCGTCGAGACGCTCTGGGCCATCGGCGACGCACTCGGGGTGCCGTTCTCGACGCTCGTCGATGACCGCGCCCCGGCGGCACGCCTCATCCGCCTCGGCGATCACGCGGGCGTCCCGTCAGCGGCATCCCCCTATCTGGCCACCCTGCTGTCGGCCGCAGCCCCCGGCACGCGACGCGACATCTACCTCATCCAGGCCGAGCCGGGCGAGCCCAGGCGCTCACTGCCGCACCGTTCGGGCACGACCGAGCACATGGTGCTGGTCAGCGGCGAGGCTGTGGTCGGCCCGGACGACGCGCCCGAGCTGCTGCACCCCGGCGACTACCTGTCGTACGCCGGCGACGCGCCGCACATCTTCGAGGCGCGCAGCCCCGGCACCAGTGCAGTGCTGGTGTCGGAGCTGCGCTGACGCATCGCTTCGCCCACCGCGGGGCCGGCCGCGCGGGCCGGGCCGGTCGGGCCGGGAATCAGTACCAGTTCACGGCCTGGGAGTGACCCCACGCGGCGCACGGTGAGCCGTAGGCGCGCTCGATGTAGCCGAGCCCCCAGGCGATCTGCGTCGCCGCGTTCGTGCGCCAGTCGGCGCCGGCGGTCGCCATCTTGCTGCCGGGCAGCGACTGCGGGATGCCCGTGGCTCCGCCGTCGGCGTTGTACGCCTGGTAGTTCCAGCCGGACTCCTTGGTCCACAGGTTGACGAGGCACGAGAACTCGCCCTCGCCCCAGCCGTACCGCTCGGCGGCCATCGCACGAGCGGTCGCCTTCGCGCCTTCGGGGGTGTTGGCGGCGGCGAGGGCCGCCTCTGCCCGACGCTTCTCCTCGGCGGCCTTCTCCGCCGCGATCCGCTCGGCCTCCGCCTGCGCCCGCGCTGCCTCGGCTGCGACGCGCTCGGCCTCCGCCTGCTTGGCGGCGGTGAGGGATTCCTGCAGGTCGGAGGTCTTCGACTGCACGATGACCGTGCCGAGCACGACCTCGGCGGTCAGCTCGTCCACTTCCTGCGACGAGAGGTCATCGGCCTGGGTGAGCCGCTTCACATCGGCGGTGAGAGCGTGCAGGTCGACCTGGGTCTGCTCGGTCTGCATGGGGAAGTCGACCTGGGCGACCACGTTGTTCAGCGACTCGGCGTTCACCAGTGCGATCTTGCCGTCTTCCGCGGCGTCGGCGGCCTGCTCCAGAGCGTGTCCGGTGGGGATGGCGCCGAGCGCGGCCGGCGCGAAGACCACTCCGGCGGCGGCCGTCGCGGTCAGCACGGCTCCGACGGCCACGGCGAGCAGCGGACGGCGCAGACGGGAGTGGGCCGACGTCAGGTGTGCGACCCGGTGGGACGCACGCGTGTTCTGGGTATCGATCATGGGGTGAGGTTTCGACCTTCGGGTTGTCGACGGCCCGGACCCTCACGGGGCGCGCTCATGGGAGCACCGTTTCCCGGGCACGAGAGACAACACTGTCCCGTGCACCTGGACGCAACCCTGCTCTCATCTGGACGCGAGGTGCGCGCTTGCCGAGAATGACCCGCCGGCGCGTCCGGGAAAGTATGTTATGCGTTCGTTACCTTCCGTTCGCTCGCGGGCGGCTCGAGATGTCCGTTCATGCCGAAGGCCCCCTCGCGGCGTCCTCGCCCGAAGGGGCGCGGATGCGGCGAGGAGGCCTCGGCGGAAAACGGGAAGGTCAGGCGTGGGCGTTGGCGTCCTGACGCTTCAGCCGCGACGTCTCACGACCGCGGATGGTCTGGTCGAGGATCACCTTGCGGATGCGCACGGCCTCCGGCGTGACCTCGACGCACTCATCCTCGCGGGCGAACTCCAGCGACTCCTCGAGGGAGAGGATGCGCGGCGGCGTCATCGACTCGAAGCTGTCGGCCGTGGCCGAGCGCATGTTGGTGAGCTTCTTCTCCTTGGTGATGTTCACGTCCATGTCATCCGCACGCGAGTTCTCACCCACGACCATGCCCTCGTAGACCTCTTCGGTCGGCCTGACGAAGAACGACATGCGCTCCTGCAGGGCGATCATGGCGAACGGGGTGACGACGCCGGCCCGGTCGGCGACGATCGAGCCGTTCTGGCGGGCGACGATCGAGCCTGCCCACGCGTCGTAGCCGTGCGAGATGGCGTTGGCGATGCCGGTGCCGCGGGTGATCGAGAGGAACTCGGTGCGGAAGCCGATCAGGCCGCGCGAGGGCACGATGAATTCCATGCGGATCCAGCCGGTGCCGTGGTTGACCATGTTCTCCATGCGGCCGCGGCGGTTGGCCATCAGCTGCGTGACCGCACCCAGGTGCTCCTCGGGCACGTCGATCGTGAGGTGCTCGTACGGCTCGTGCACCTTGCCGTCCTCTCCCTTTCGGGTGACGACCTGCGGCTTGCCGACGGTGAGCTCGAAGCCCTCGCGACGCATGTTCTCGACCAGGATGGCGAGCTGCAGCTCACCGCGGCCCTGCACCTCCCACACGTCGGGGCGGCCGATGTCGTTCACGCGCAGCGACACGTTTCCGATCAGCTCGCGGTCGAGGCGGTCCTTCACCATGCGAGCGGTGAGCTTGTGTCCCTTGACCTTGCCGACCAGCGGCGAGGTGTTCGTGCCGATGGTCATCGAGATCGACGGCTCGTCGACGCTGATCTGCGGCAGCGGGCGCACGTCCACCGGGTCGGCGATGGTCTCGCCGATCATGATGTCCGCGAAGCCGGCGATAACGGCGATGTCGCCGGGTCCGGCCGACTCGGCCGGGTAGCGCTCGAGCGCCTTGGTCATCAGCAGCTCGGTGATGCGCGCGTTCTGGGTGGTGCCGTCCTGGCGCACCCAGGCGACGGTCTGACCCTTCTTGAGCGTGCCGTTGAAGACGCGCAGCAGCGCGAGGCGGCCGAGGAACGCCGAGGAGTCGAGGTTGGTGACCCACGCCTGCAGCGGCGCCTCGTCGTCGTACGACGGTGCGGGCACGTGCTCGAGGATCGCCTCGAACAGGGGCTCGAGGTCGTCGTTGTCGGGCAGCTCGCCGTTCGCGGGGCGGTTGCGCGACGCTGCTCCCGCGCGTCCCGAGGCGTAGACCACCGGCACGTCGAGCAGAGCGTCGACGTCGAGGTCGGGCACGTCGTCCTGCAGGTCGCTGGCGAGGCCGAGCAGCAGGTCGTGGGCCTCTTCTTCGACCTCGGCGATGCGGGCATCCGCCCGGTCGGTCTTGTTCACCAGCAGGATGACGGGCAGCTTCGCCTCGAGAGCCTTGCGCAGCACGAAGCGGGTCTGCGGCAGCGGACCCTCGGAGGAGTCGACCAGCAGCACGACGCCGTCGACCATCGACAGCGCGCGCTCGACCTCGCCACCGAAGTCGGCGTGACCGGGGGTGTCGACGACGTTGATCGTCACGGGCGTCTCGGAGTGCTTCCCCGAGTACGTGATCGCCGTGTTCTTGGCGAGGATCGTGATGCCCTTCTCACGCTCGAGGTCGTTGGAGTCCATCGCGCGTTCTTCGACGTGCGCGTGCTCGCCGAACGAGCCGGTCTGACGAAGCATGGCATCGACGAGAGTGGTCTTGCCGTGGTCGACGTGTGCGACGATTGCGACGTTTCGGAGGTCAGAGCGGAGGGCGTGCGCCATTCAAGAAGTCCAATGCGGATTTTGGTGTGAGATGGGATGCCGCGTGTGCCGAATGAACGAGAGCGACGTTCCAGAATAGCGCACGCTCTCTGAACAGTGCCTGACCCGTTCGAATCGCTCAACTGGCACTGTCCAGGGCCCGGATGCCGCCAATTGAGCTATCCGAACGGTGCCATCTACGATCGAGAGGGTGACGGCGACCAGGACGCGGCTGTGGTGGGAGATCGCGATCGTCCTCGCTCTGGGGCTCGGCCAGTCGGCGGTGTACGCCATCGTGCAGCTCGCCTATCGGCTCACCGACTCCACTCCCCTGGCCGATCAGACGGCGACGCTGAACCCGTCGCGCAGCGACCGCGAGGTGTTCGACCTCATCTATCAGCTCCTCTCGATCGGCTTCGGGATCGTGCCCGTGCTGCTGGTCTGCTTCCTGCTGTGGCGATCACGCCGCCCGCATCTCGGGATGCTCGGGATCGACGGCACGAGACCCGCGCGCGACATCGGCTGGGGCCTCGCTCTGGTGGCCGTCATCGGCATCCCGGGAATCGCGCTCTACGTCGCCGGCCGTGCGCTGGGCTGGTTCGTCGCCGTGGATCCTGCCGGGCTCGACGCCCACTGGTGGACGGTGCCCATCCTGCTGCTGTCGGCGGCCCGGGCATCCATCCAGGAGGAGGTCGTCGTGCTCGGCTACCTGTTCGCCAGGCTCAGACAGCTCGGCTGGGGCGTCTGGCCGATCATCGTCGCGACCAGCGTGCTGCGCGCGAGCTATCACCTGTACCAGGGCCCCGGCGCCTTCATCGGCAACCTCGCGATGGGCCTGCTCTTCGGCTGGCTGTTCGCCCGCACCCGACGTCTGGTGCCGTTCCTCGTCGCGCACTTCGCGATCGACGCGATCGTCTTCGTCGGCTACCCGTGGGCCGCCTCGACCTGGCCGGCTCTGTTCGGACTGTCCGCCTGACGTTCCGCAGGCCGCGCCTCAGCCGCGGGTGATCAGCACAGCCGCCACGGCCCAGGCGACGATCACGAGCAACGCGGCGAGGGACGGGATGTCCCAGCCGCGCCGCACGGGCGGCACCGGGGTGACCGGCGTCGCGCCCGCCTTCGCCTTGCGCAGCGCCGCGACAGCGTCATCGGCGCGCTCGTTCGCATCCTCTTTGGTGCGCCCGGGTCCGAGCCGCTGCGGTCGGCGCGTGGCGGGACCGCCGAAGCAGGTGATCTGCGAGCCGTCGTCGAGGGCGATCTCGATCTGCCAGCGCATCCGGATCTGCTGCACCCGCGCCCAGGGCACGAAGATCGTGCGCAGCAGGTTCTGCACGAACACGCCGTCGCGCTGTGGGCGCACGCGCGAGGCGACGCCGATGACGTAGATGCTCCACAGCATCAGCAGCGGCCACGGGCCGAGCAGCAGCGCGGTGCCGATGTCGGCTCGGACCGCGGCGTCGACGAGCAGCACCGCCGAGAGCGCCGCGCAGATCACCAGCAGCGCCACCCCTCCCCTGTTGCGGAGAGAGGCGGCGCCGGCTGGTGTCGCGGATTGCTCGGGCGTCACAGACCGCCGCCGAGCGGCAGCGAGGCGCCGGGGATCGCGTCGAGCAGACGACGCGTGTACTCCTCCTGCGGGTCGGTGAAGATGGAGTCCACCGTGCCCTGCTCGACGATCCTGCCCTTCTCCATGACGCAGACGAGATCGGCTGCCACCCGCACGACCGCGAGGTCGTGCGTGATGAACAGGTAGGTCAGACCGAGCTCGTTCTGCAGATCCGAGAGCAGGTGCAGGATCTGGTCCTGCACGAGCACGTCGAGCGCCGAGACGGCCTCGTCGAGCACGACGATGTCGGGTTTGAGAGCCAGCGCGCGAGCGATCGCGACGCGCTGACGCTGACCACCGGACAGCTCGTTCGGGTACCGCTCCGCCAGCTCGCGGGGCAGCGAGACCTGGTCGAGCAGCTCGAGAGAGCGCTTGTGCTGCTCGTCGCGCGTGCCGATGCCGTGCACGTGCAGCGGCTCGCTGATGAGGCTGCCGATGCTGCGCAGCGGGTCGAGGGATCCGTACGGATCCTGGAACACCGGCTGCATGCGCCGACGCAGTCTGAACACGTCTGCGCGCGACATGGCGCTGGTCGCCTCGCCGTCGATGAGAATCTCGCCGTCGGTGGGCTTCTCGAGCTGCAGCAGCATCTTCGCCACCGTCGACTTGCCCGACCCCGACTCGCCCACGAGCGCGAGCGTCTTGCCCCGGGGGATCGAGAACGAGACGCCGTCGACGGCGAGGAACTTCTCGCTGCGCAGTCCGCCGCTGCGGATGGAGTACTGCTTGACGAGGTCGCGCACCTCCACCACGGCCGGAGCCGTCTGCGCCTTCGGCTCCTCGCGGGTGGTGACCACGCCGATCCGCTTCGAGGCGAGGCTGGGCGCGGCGGCCACCAGCCGCTGCGTGTACGGGTGCTGCGGCCGCGAGAGGATCTCGACGCTGGGGCCGGCCTCGACGATCTCACCCTGGTTCATCACGATGATGCGGTCGGCGCGCTCACCGGCCAGACCGAGGTCATGGGTGATCAGCAGCACCGACGTGCCGCGCTCGCTGGTCAGGCTCGCCAGGTGATCGAGGATCACCCGCTGCACCGTCACGTCCAGCGCGCTGGTCGGCTCGTCGGCGATCAGCAGCTGCGGGTCGGCCGCGAGGCCGATCCCGATCAGCGCGCGCTGTCGCATCCCGCCCGAGAACTGGTGGGGGAACTGGTGCATCCGACGTGCGGCGTCGCTGAGGCCCGCCTGCTGCAGCACCTCGACGGCGCGGTCGTGCACCTCCTGGCGTCCTTGCGCCAGCCCGTTGGCGCGCACGGCCTCCTTGACCTGGAAGCCGACCGACCACACCGGGTTGAGGTTCGACATCGGGTCCTGCGGCACATATCCGATGTCACGTCCGCGGATGTGCTCGAGCTCAGCCCGCTTCGCGGTGGTCAGCTCGCGTCCGTCGAGAGTGATGCTGCCGGCGGTGACGTGCCCGGTGCCGGGCAGCAGGCCGATGATCGCGGATGCCGTCGTCGACTTGCCCGACCCGGACTCCCCCACGATCGCCAGCGTCTCGCCGGCCATCATGTCGAAGCTCACACCGTGCAGCACTTCGCGGGTCTTCTTGCCGCTGCGGAACGCGACGCGCAGGTCGCGCACTCTGAGCAGAGGTTCGGTCATCGCTGAGCCCTCGCCTTCGGGTCGACGGCGTCGCGCAGCAGCTCACCGAGCGTGACGAACGCCAGCACGGTGAGGGTCAGGGCGAGCGACGGCCAGAACAGCGCCATCGGCGCCGTGCGGATGTTGGTCTGAGCCTGGCTGATGTCCAGACCCCACGACATGGTGCCGCTGCCCAGACCGACGCCCAGGAACGACAGGGTGGCCTCGGCGACGATCGCGCCGGCGAGCGACAGCGTGGCGACGACGATGACGGGAGCCATCGCGTTGGGCAGCACGTGCACCAGCAGCGTCTTGAACCTCGACATGCCGATCGACTCGGCCCCCATCACGAAGTCGGCCTGCTTCACGCGCAGCACCTCGGCGCGCATGATGCGCGCGGTCGATGCCCAGGCGAAACCGCCGATCGCGAATGCCAGCACGAGCTCGTTGCGATCCGGCAGCACCGACATGACGACGATGCCCGCGATGATGTAGGGGATGGTGAAGAAGATGTCGCCGATGCGCGAGAGCACCAAGTCCAGCCAGCCGCCGTAGAAGCCGGCCAGCGCGCCCATGACGACGCCGACGATGGTGCTGATCAGGGTGGCCAGCACGCCGACGATGAGCGAGGTGCGGGTTCCCCAGATCGTGCGCGCGTAGATGTCGCATCCCTGACGGGTGAAGCCGAGCGGATGCCCGTCGGCGGGGCCCTTGTTGCTGTCCGCGAGCTGGCACCCCGAGTTCGGGGCGACCTGGGTGAACAGGGTCGGCGCGAGGGCGACGATGATCACCAGCAGGACGAACGCCGCGGAGATCCAGAACAGCGGACGCCGACGCAGGTCGCGCCAGGCGTCCAGCCACAGGTTGCTGGGCTTGGCGTCGATGCGCACGACGTCGACGGGAACCGACGTGGTGTCGGCCGGTGCGACGAAGTGGCCGCGGTCGAGGTCAGGTCGTGACATAGCGGATCCTCGGGTCGAGCAGGCCGTAGATGAGATCCACGACGAGGTTGATGAGCACATACACGACGACGAACACCGTCACGAACGACACGACCGTGGGGTTCTCCCCTCGGATGATCGCCTGATACAGGGTGTTGCCGACGCCGGGGACGTTGAAGATGCCCTCCGTGACGGTCGCACCGACCATCAGCACACCGAACACGGTGCCGAGGTCCGTGACCATCGGGATGAGCGAGTTGCGCAGCACGTGCACGGGAATGACGCGTCCTCGCGACAGTCCCTTGCTGTACGCCGTGCGCACCCAGTCCTGGCCGAGCGTGTCGATCGTGGACGCGCGCGTGAGCCGCATGCTGGTCGCGTAGACGCTGAAGCCGAGCACCCAGGCCGGCAGCCAGAGATCGCCCCAGTCGTTGTTCGCTCCGACGGTGGGTCTGAACCACCCGAGTTGGATGGCGAGGAAGTACTGCGCCAGGAACGAGAGCACGAAGATCGGCACGGCGATGAAGATCAGCGCGAGCACGAGCATCGAGTTGTCGAAGATGCCGCCCTTGCCGAGCGCCGAGAACAGGCCGATGATGATGGCCAGCACGAAGGCGATGCCCACGGCCATCACGGCGAGACGCAGCGTGACGGGGAACGTGCGGGCGAGGACGTCTGCGACCGGCTGGCCGGAGAAGCTCGTGCCGAAGTCGAGCCGGAAGATCCCCGCGATGTAGTAGCCGTACTGCACGAGGAACGGCTCGTCGAGGTGGTACTCGGCGCGAAGACGCTCGAGCAGAGCAGGGTTCGGCTGCTTGTCTCCGAACAGACCGGCGATCGGGTCGCCCGGCATGGCGAAGACCATGAAATAGATCAGCAGGGTCGCTCCGAAGAACACCGGAATCGCCTGCAGGATCCGCTTGAGGATGTAAACGGCCATCCTCTACCTCCCTTCGGGTGCGAGGCGCGGATCACGCGCCTCGAGGGCAAAGAGAACGAGGCGGTGGTGTGGTGCACCACCGCCTCGTCGCGAAGGGTTACTCCGCCTTCTTCTCGATTTCCGAGAAGAGCGGCACGGAGTTCCAGCCGAACTTCACGTTGTCGACGTTCTTGCCGTAGCCGCCGACGACGTTCGAGTACCACAGGGGCACGACGGGCAGGTCCTTCAGAAGGACCTCCTGCGCCTGCTGGTACAGCTCGTTCGCCGCCTTGGGGTCGGTCTCCGAGATGCCCTCGGACAGCAGCTTGTCGAACTCGGCGCTCGAGTAGTCACCGTCGTTGGATCCGGCGTTGGTGGCGTACAGCGGTCCGAGGAAGTTGTACAGACCGGGGTAGTCGGCCTGCCATCCGGTGCGGAACGCGGTCTCGATGGTGCGGTCGGTGACCTTGCCGCGCAGCTCTGCGAACGTGGGGTACGGAGCACCCGACGCGTCGATGCCCAGCGTGTTCTTGATCGAGTTGGTGGTCGCGTCGACCCAGGCCTGGTGGCCGCCGTCGGCGTTGTACGCGATCTGGAACGTGCCGCTCCACGGGCTGATCTTGTCAGCCTCGGCCCACAGCTCCTTGGCCTTCTCCTCGTTGAAGTCGAGGACCTCGGAGCCCTCGAGCGAGTCGGTCCAGCCGTCGATGACCGGCGAGGTGAAGTCGCTGGCCGGGGTGCGGGTGCCCTGGAAGATCACGTCGGTGATCTCCTTGCGGTTGATCGCCATCGAGATGGCCTGGCGACGCAGGTTGCCCTCTTCGCCGCTGAAGTGCTCGAGGCGCTCCGGGATGGTGAACGACTGGAAGATGGCAGCCGGCTGGTTGACCGCGCGGTCGCCCAGGTCGGACTCGTAGTTGCCGAAGGCCGAGTCGGGGATCGCGTCGAGCACGTCGAGCTGGTCACCCAGCAGATCGGCGTACGCGCTGTCCTGCGAGGCGTAGAACACGATGTTCAGACCGCCGTTGGCCGCCTTGCGCGGGCCGTCGTAGTCGGGGTTGACGACGAGGTCGATGCCCACGTCGTGCTGCCAGGCTCCCTCACCGTCGAGCATGTACGGGCCGTTGCCGATCGGGTTCTCGCCGAACGCCTCCATGTCCTCGAACGCGGCGTCGGGGAGCGGGAAGTAGGCCGAGTAGCCGAGGCGCTGCGCGAAGTCCGACGCAGGCTTGTTGAGCTTGATCGTGAAGGTGTGGTCGTCGACCTGCTTCAGACCGGTCAGCTCGGAGTCCTCGTCGTAGCTGAAGCCCTCGATGTCCTCGAAGAAGTAGCTGGAGAGCTGCTCGTTCGACGCCAGCGCGCCGTAGTTCCACGCCTTGATGAAGTTGTCGGCGGTGACCTCTTCACCGTCGGTGAACTTCAGACCCTTGCGGATCTTCACGGTGAGGTTCTGCGGGTCGTCGACCGTGATCTCCTCGGCGACGTCGTTGAACACCGCGCCGTCGGCCGCGTAGCCGATGAGTCCGGCGAAGATGGCGTCGAGGATCTTGCCACCACCGGTCTCGTTGGTGTTGGTCGGGATCAGCGGGTTCTGAGGTTCAGAGCCGTTGACCTTGATGATCGCGGACGCATCAGCGCTCGACGAGCCCTTGTCTGCGTCGGGCGAATCGCCGCTGCTTGCGCAGCCGGAGAGTGCCATGGCACTCGCCGCGAGCAGCGCAATGCCCGCGAGGGTGATCTTGTTGTGCTTCACAGTGTCCTCCTGTGGACCGGGACAAGCGCGCGCTCGGCCTCGAACGCGCTCACCTCCGATCCTAGGTCCCGCCGACGAGGCCACCAGCACGCCCGGGCAACTGTTATCCAGCCTTAACCGAAACCACCCCTCATCGCTGTCGCGACGAGGGGTGGCCCGGATGCCCGGATGATTCAGGCGAATGCCTCGATCGGCGGGCAGGCGCACACGAGGTTGCGGTCGCCGTACGCCTGATCGATGCGCCGCACCGGCGGCCAGTACTTCGCCGCGATCAGCGCGTGCACCGGGTACGCGGCCACCTCACGCGAGTATGCGTGCTGCCACTCCCCCGCGATGAGGGATGCGGCGGTGTGCGGAGCGTTCACCAGCGGGTTGTCGTCGGCGGGCCAGGTGCCCGCGGCCACGGCATCCGCCTCGGCCTTGATCCGGATCATCGCGTCGATGAAGCGATCGACCTCGGCGAGGTCCTCCGACTCGGTCGGCTCGACCATCAGCGTGCCGGCGACGGGGAACGACATCGTGGGCGCGTGGAAGCCGTAGTCGATCAGGCGCTTCGCGACGTCGTCGACCGTGATGCCGGTCGCCTCCTTCAGCGGTCGCAGGTCGAGGATGCACTCGTGCGCGACCCGGTCGTTCTCGCCCGTGTACAGCACCGGGTAGTGATCGCGCAGCCGGTGAGCGATGTAGTTCGCCGACAGCACGGCCGCTGCGGTCGCGCTGCGCAGACCCTCGGCACCCATCATCCGCACGTACGCCCACGAGATCGGCAGGACGCCGGCCGATCCGTACGGAGCACCCGAGACCGGACCGCCGTCGAACACGTAACCGCCGGCGTGCTCGCTCTTCTGCGCCTGCGGGTGGCCGGGCAGGTACGGGGCGAGGTGCGCCTTGGCCGCCACCGGGCCGATGCCGGGCCCGCCGCCGCCGTGCGGGATCGCGAAGGTCTTGTGCAGGTTGAGGTGCGACACGTCGCCGCCGAGGTCGCCGAAGCGCGCGTAGCCGAGCAGCGCATTCAGGTTGGCGCCGTCGACGTACACCTGGCCCCCCGCATCGTGCACCGCGGAGGTGATGTCGACCACCTGCTGCTCGTACACGCCGTGCGTGGACGGGTAGGTGATCATCAGCGCGGACAGCGCGTCGGAGTGCTGGGCGATCTTCGCGCGCAGGTCGTCGAGATCGACGTTGCCGAGCTCGTCGGTCGCCACGACGACGACCTTCATGCCCGCGAGCACGGCGGATGCGGCGTTCGTGCCGTGCGCCGAGCTGGGGATGAGGCACACATCGCGGTGCGTGTCGCCGTTCGCGAGGTGGTAGCCGCGGATCGCCAGCAGGCCCGCGAGCTCACCCTGCGAGCCGGCGTTCGGCTGCAGCGACACCGCGTCGTACCCGGTGACCTCGGCGAGCCACGCCTCGAGCTGGTCGATCATCGCGAGCGACCCCTCGACGTCCTCGGCCGGGGCGAAGGGGTGCAGCTGGGCGAACTCCGGCCAGGTGATGGCCGCCATCTCGGTCGCCGCGTTGAGCTTCATCGTGCACGAGCCGAGCGGGATCATGCCGCGGTCCAGCGCGTAGTCGCGGTCGGCGAGCTGCTTGAGGTAGCGCATCATGGCCGTCTCGGAGCGGTGCGCGTGGAAGACCGGGTGCGTGAGGTACTCGTCCTCGCGCAGCAGCGCCTCGGGCAGAGCGCCCGCCGACCCGGATCCGAAGAAGCCGAAGACCCGCTCCTGCTTGCCGCCGAACAGCACGGCGACGCGGTGCAGATCGGTGAACGTCGTGGTCTCGTCGACCGAGATGCCGACGGTGTCGGCATCCACCAGCCGCAGCAGGATGCCGTCGGCGTGCGCGTTCGTCACCACGGTCTCGGCAGCGCCGGGAACCCGCACGGTGATCGTGTCGAAGAACGCGTCGTGCACGACCTCGGCGCCGGCCTCGACGAGCCAGTCACGCAGCACGGCAGCCTTCCCCGCGACCTCTGCCGCGATCGCCCGCAGGCCGTCAGGGCCGTGGTAGACCGCGTACATCGAGGCCATCACGGCCAGCAGCACCTGAGCGGTGCAGATGTTCGAGGTGGCCTTCTCGCGGCGGATGTGCTGCTCGCGCGTCTGCAGGGAGAGGCGGTAGGCCGGGTAGCCGACCGCGTCGACCGAGACGCCGACGAGACGGCCGGGCAGCTGGCGCTCCAGACCGGCGCGCACGGCCATGTATCCGGCGTGCGGGCCGCCGAAGCCCATCGGCACGCCGAAGCGCTGCGTGGTGCCCACGCTCACGTCTGCGCCGAGCGACCCCGGCGAGCGCAGCAGCGTGAGAGCCAGCAGATCGGCCGCGGCGACCACGATGCCCTTGGCCAGGTGCGCGGCGTCGATCACCGCGCGGGGGTCCCACACGCGACCCGAGGCGCCGGGGTACTGCACGAGCACACCGAAGAGCTCGTCGGGAAGCTGCTCGCCGCCGGCGAGATCGCGTTCGACGAGCTCGATGCCCACGGCATCCGCCCGCGTGCGCAGCAGCGCCTTCGTCTGCGGAAGGGCGTCGGCGTCGACGACGAAGACGTTCGACTTCGACTTCGACGCGCGCCGCGCCAGCAGCATGCCCTCGGCGACGGCGGTCGACTCGTCGAGCATCGACGCGTTCGCGGTCGAGAGCCCGGTCAGATCGGCGACCATCGTCTGGAAGTTGATCAGCGCTTCGAGCCGCCCCTGCGAGATCTCGGGCTGGTAGGGCGTGTACGCGGTGTACCAGGAAGGGTTCTCGAGCACGTTGCGCTGGATGACCGAGGGGGTGAGCGTGCCGTAGTAGCCCAGACCGATCATCGGGCGGTTGACCGTGTTGCGGTTCGCGAGGGCGCGCAGCTCGGCGAGCGCCTCGGCCTCGCTGGCTGCGGCCGGGATGCTGCTCTGCGGGGCTCCCGCGCTCGTCGCAGGGCCGGTGAAGATGGATGCCGGCACCGCCTGGCGCATGAGCGCCTCGATGGGCTCCTCCGCGGTCGGGTCCTCCGCGGATCCGGCCGGGGAGAGCCCGAGGGCGGCGAGCATCCGCTCGCGCGCCTCGGTGGTGATGCCGATGTGGCGATCAGCGAATGAGGTCACTCTCACGCCTCCGTGTGCGTCACGTATGCGTCGCGGTCGAGCAGTCCGTCGAGGGCGCCGTCGGCGACCTCGACCTTGATCAGCCACGCGTCGCCGAAGGGCGCGGAGTTCAGCAGAGCGGGGTCGTCGACGACGGCGTCGTTGATCTCGACGACCGTCCCGGTGACCGGGGCGTAGAGCTCGGAGACCGACTTGGTCGACTCGGCCTCGCCGAACACGTCGCCGCGGGTCAGCTCGGCGCCGACCTCGGGCAGCTCGACGAACACGATGTCGCCGAGCGCGTCAGCGGCGAAGTCGGTGATGCCGATCGTCGCGGTGGCGCCGTCGAGGGCGACCCACTCGTGCTCTTCGCTGTACTTGAGGGTGGTGAGATCGGTCATTTCTTCCTCCGGTAGAAAGGCAGGGCGGTGCGGGTGGCGGGGATCTTCGTCCCCCGGACGTCGAGGAACAGCTCGGCTCCGTCTTCGGCGTGCGCCGGGTCGACGTGGGCCATCGCGATCGGGTGGCCCAGCGTGGGGCTGAGAGCGCCGCTGGTGATCTCGCCGACGACCGTGCCGTCCTCGAGCACGACGGGATAGCCCGCCCGGCCCGCACGACGACCTTCGGCGGTGAGTCCGACGAGCACGCGGGCGTCGGCGGGCGCAGCCACCGCGTCCTTGCCGACGAAGCTCTCCTTGTCGGCGACGACGACGCGGCCGAGGCCCGCCTGCGCGGGCCTGATCTCGCGGGAGAGCTCGTGGCCGTACAGCGGCATGCCCGCCTCCAGGCGCAGCGTGTCCCGAGCGGCGAGACCGGCCGGCACCAGGCCGTGCGATTCGCCGGCGGCGAGCACGGCGTCCCAGAGTTCTGCGGCGTCTGCGGCTGCGACGAGCAGCTCGAAGCCGTCCTCGCCGGTGTACCCGGTGCGGGCCAGCAGCAGCGGCTTGCCCGCGAAGGTCGCACTCGCCCAGGAGTAGTACTTCTGCTCCGCCCAGGGGACGCTGATCTCATCGATGCCGGCGACCTCCGTGAGGATCTGCTCGGACGCCGGCCCCTGCACGGCGATCAGCGCGTAGTCGTCCGAGACGTCCTCCACCGTCACAGCGTGCGCTCCGGCGGCGGACTCGACGCGTGCCGCGAGCGCCTCGCGCACGACATCCCGGTTGCCGGCGTTGGAGATGATGAGGAAGCGCTGCTCGCCCATCCGGTAGACGATGACGTCGTCGATGATGCCGCCGTCCTCGGCGAGCAGCAGCGAGTACTTCGCCTTGCCGACGGCCATGGCCGAGAGCCGGCCGGCCAGGCAGTAGTCGAGGTAGTCGCCGGCCGCAGGGCCGTCGACCAGGAACTCGGCCATGTGCGAAATGTCGAAGACCCCGGCGGCCTCGCGGACGGCGCGATGCTCGGCCAGGTCGGACGTGTAGCGGACGGGCATCTGCCAGCCGCCGAAGTCGGTGAAGGACGCGCCGAGCGCCTCATGGCGTTCGCGCAGCGGGGTATAGCGGGGTTCGGTCACGGAGTTCTCCCGGTCAGGATCGGGTAGGACGACGTCGTCGGCATCCTCGGAACTCCCCCTCTGTCATCGGGCCTGAGAGCTTCGCCATCGCCACCGGCTCGAGGAGCTGATGAACGAGGGCTTTCACCGTCGGCGGATGCGTGAGCATCGCTTTTCAGAGCGGCCGGACCGGGGCGGTAGGGGTACCTGAGAGATTGGCGGGGAGGCTTGCTCCTTCGGTGCCCGACCGTGTTCATCGGGCTCTCCCGCACGGATCATGCGGCCTGTGTTCGATTAGGCCTCTCAGCATACCGTCTAGGCTCGTCGATGTGAGAGGCACGACCGGCGACAGGGACGCGATCGGCGTCGCGGTGTCGACGGTCATCTTCTCGCTGCGCAGCGCCGACGAGGGCGAGCGTCTCATGCTGCCGCTCGTGCGCCGCACCCGCGACCCGCACCTCGGATCGTGGGCGCTGCCCGGCGGGTGGCTCGATCCGGCGGAGGACCTGGATGCCGCGGCATCCCGCACCCTCGCCGAGACGACCGCCCTGCAACCGAGCTACCTCGAGCAGCTGTACACTTTCGGCGACGTCGACCGCTCCCCCTCCCGCACCATCTCGATCGTCTACTGGGCGCTGCTGCGCTCCGATCTCGTCGACGCGCAGCGCGCGCAGGCGGGGGCGCCGGAGAACGTCGAGTGGTTCGACGTCGACGCTCTGCCGCCGCTCGCCTTCGATCACAACCGCATCGCGGAGTATGCGCTGTGGCGCCTGCGCAACAAGGTTGCGTACAGCCGCATCGCTGCGGGTCTGCTGCCGGACGAGTTCACCCTCACCGAGCTGCGCGAGGTCTACGAGGCCGTGCTCGGGCAGCGCCTCGATCCGTCGAACTTCCGTCGCCTGCTGGAGGGCTCGGACGAGCTCGTGCCCACCGAGTCGTTCCGCACTGGCAAGCACCGCCCCGCGCGCCTGTATCGCTACGTCGCGCACGCCTGAACGCGCGCCCGTCGATGCGCCGCCGACACGTGATTGCACTTCTGGTCATATCGACCTAATCTGTTCGCTGGCAGTAAATGTCATAGCGACCAGAAGGCGGTCCTCTCTTGACCCTCCTCCGCACCATCGATCCCTCCGTCGATCACGCCCTGCAGGCGATCGTCGCCGGCGCCTCGCTCGACCCGACATGCAGCACCGACCTCGCGGCCGGGCCCTGGGACTTCGACGTGCGTCCCGGGTACGGCCCCGGGTCGTCGATGGGCGACGTCATCCCGGTGGGCGCCCCACGCCAGGGCGAGCTGCCGGCCGCCTACCGCGAGGCGGACGAGGACGAGCTCGACGCGCGCATCCGCGCCGCCAAGCAGGCCCTCGGCGACCGCGTCGTCGTGCTCGGCCACTTCTACCAGCGCGAGGAGGTCGTCCGCCACGCCGACTACGTCGGCGACTCGTTCCAGCTCGCGAACGCCGCGCTCGAGCACCCCGACGCGGAGGCGATCGTCTTCTGCGGCGTGCACTTCATGGCGGAGACCGCCGATCTGCTCTCCGGCCCTGACCAGGCGGTCATCCTGCCGAACCTCGCGGCGGGCTGCTCGATGGCCGACATGGCCGACATCGATCAGGTCGAGGACTGCTGGGAGCAGCTCGCCGACGTGCTCGGCCCGCTCGACACGCCGGATGCCGAGGGTCTGCTGCCCGTCGTGCCGGTGACGTACATGAACTCGTCGGCGGCCATCAAGGGCTTCGTCGGCCGGCACGGCGGCATCGTGTGCACGTCGTCGAACGCCGCGACGGTGC
>NZ_MJIR01000108.1:0-8757 GCF_001878835.1 Microbacterium sp. AR7-10
CGACCTGTTCGCCCGCGACCCGGGCCTGTGCTGCGCGCGCCGGAAGGTCGAGCCACTGCTCCGGGCCCTCGGCGGCTACGAGGCGTGGTTCACGGGCGTGCGCCGCGACGAGGCGCCCACGCGCGCTGAGACGGAGCTGGTCGTGTGGGACGAGCGCAACGGACTCGTGAAGGTGAACCCGGTCGCGGCGTGGAGCTTCGACGACCTCACCGCGTACAGCGCCGCGCACGATGTGCCGGTGAACCCCCTGATCGCGAACGGGTACCCGTCGATCGGCTGCGCGCCGTGCACGAGGCCCGTCGCCCCCGGCGAAGACCCTCGATCCGGCCGCTGGGCCGGGCTGACGAAGACAGAATGCGGGCTGCACGTATGAACGCCACGAATCCGGAGACCACCACGCGTTTCGCCTCGCTCCGCTCGCTCAACGACCGGGAGGTCGAGCCCACCCGAACCCTGAGCACCCTCGACCTGCTCGAGGCGGAGGGCATCCACATCATCCGCGAGGTGGTCGCCGAGTTCGAGCGACCCGTGCTGCTCTTCTCGGGCGGCAAGGACTCGGTGGTCGTGCTGCACCTCGCAGCCAGGGCGTTCGCGCCAGGGCGGGTGCCGTTCCCCGTGCTGCACGTCGACACCGGTCACAACTTCCCCGAGGTCATCCGCTTCCGCGATGAGACGATCGCCCGTCTCGGCATCGACCTCGAGGTCGCGCGCGTGCAGGATTACATCGACGACGGCCGGCTTCTCGAGCGCCCCGACGGCACGCGCAACCCGCTGCAGACGCAGCCGCTGCTCGACGCGATCGCCGCCGGTCGCCACGACGCGGTCTTCGGCGGCGCACGCCGCGACGAGGACAAGGCGCGCGCGAAGGAGCGCATCATCTCGCTGCGCGACGAGTTCGGGCAGTGGGATCCGCGCAACCAGCGTCCCGAGCTGTGGAGCCTGTACAACGGCCGGCACCTGCCCGGCCAGCACGTGCGGGCCTTCCCGATCTCGAACTGGACCGAGCTCGACATCTGGCGCTACATCGAGCGCGAGGGCATCGCGCTGCCGCCGCTGTACTACGCGCACGAGAGGGAGGTGTTCCAGCGCTCGGGCATGTGGTGGGCGGTGGGCGAGTTCTCGCAGCCCCGCCCCGACGAGCAGGTCGAGCGTCGCACGGTGCGCTACCGCACGGTCGGCGACATGAGCTGCACCGGTGCGGTGGAGTCGGATGCCGCCGACACGGCGTCGATCGTCGACGAGGTCGCCCGCACGACGCTCACCGAACGGGGCGCCACCCGCGCCGACGACCGCATCAGCGAGGCCGCCATGGAGGACCGCAAGAAGGACGGGTATTTCTGATGAGCACGACTCTCTTCCGGTTCGCGACCGCGGGCTCGGTCGACGACGGCAAGTCCACCCTGGTCGGCCGGCTGCTGCACGACGCGAAGGCGATCCTCGCCGACCAGCTCGACCAGGTCGCCGCGACCTCGCGGGCGCGCGGTTTCGCGCACGGGGCCTTCGACTTCGCGCTGCTCACCGACGGCCTGCGCGCCGAACGCGAGCAGGGCATCACGATCGACGTCGCGTACCGCTACTTCGCCACCGACCGGCGCAGCTTCATCCTCGCCGACTGCCCAGGGCACGTGCAGTACACCCGCAACATGGTCACCGGAGCGGCCACCGCCGACGCGGTGATCGTGCTGGTGGATGCCCGCAAGGGCGTGGTCGAGCAGACTCGGCGCCACCTCGCCGTGGCGTCGCTGCTGCGGGTGGCGCACGTGATCGTCGCGGTGAACAAGATCGACCTCGTCGGCTTCGATGAGCAGACCTACGTCGACATCGAGCTCGAGGCGCTGCGCGTGGCGGATGAGCTGGGCATCTCCGCCGTGCGCGTGCTGCCCGTCTCCGCCCTCGAGGGCGACAACATCGTCGACCGGTCAGAGCGCACCCCGTGGTACCGCGGCGAGACGCTGTTCGAGCTGCTCGAGACGCTGCCGGTGCGCACCGACGCCGATGCGCCGCTGCGGCTGCCGGTGCAGCTCGTGCTGCGACCGCAGGGCGGGCTGTCGCCCGAGATCGACGCCGACGACGCGGAACGGCTGCGGGACTTCCGCGGCTTCGCCGGGCGGATCGCCGCCGGCGCCGTCTCGGTCGGCGACCGCGTGCAGGTGCTGCCTTCCGGGCGGGTCACCGAGGTCACCGGCGTGCACGTCGCCGGAGCCGACACCGGCGCCGCCGGCGTGCGGCAGTCGGTGACGGTGACCCTCGCCGACGAGATCGACGCCGCCCGCGGTGCCGTGATCGTCGCCGCGGGCTCGGCTCCCGCGCTGCGACGGGACGCCGTGGTCGAGCTGTTCCAGCTGGATCCGCGCGCGACCGCCCCCGGCGCGCGCGTGCTCGTCAAGCACGGCACCGCGACCGTGCAGGCGATCGTCGCCGAGGTGCTCACCCGGCGCGACCTCGAGACACTCGCGCACGCCGACCTGACCACGGCGCCGGATGCCGCGCTCGCCGAGAACGAGATCGGTCGGGTGCGGCTGCGCCTGGCATCCGACCTGCCGCTGGAGCCGTACGCGCAGAGCCGCGAGGGCGGCTCGCTGCTGCTGATCCATCCCGCCGACGGCGCCACACTGGCCGCCGGCACCGTCATCGACTGACCGACCGCACGTCCGCACAGCACCACGAGCCTAAGGAGGCGAAACCGTGAACATCACCCGCAGCAACAGGACCTTCACCGCACTGGGAGCCCTGGCGATGGGCCTCACCGCATTGGCGCTCGCGGGCTGCGCCCCCGCATCCGGCTCCGCGGCCGAAGGCGAGGTGGCGACCGAGCTGCGCCTGGGCTACTTCGCCAACGTCACCCACGCGCCCGCGCTGGTCGGTCTGTCGGAGGAGCTGTTCGCCGACGCGCTCGGCGACATCGACCTGACCACCGAGGTCTTCAACGCCGGCCCGGCCGCGATCGAGGCCCTCTCGGCGGGCGCGATCGACGCCACCTACATCGGGCCCAACCCGGCGATCAACACGTTCATCCAGTCCGGCGGGGCCTCGGCCCACATCATCGCCGGGGCCACGTCGGGGGGCGCGGCGCTGGTCGTGCGCGAGGGGATCGACTCGCCGGCCGATCTGAACGGCGCGACCCTCGCCAGCCCTCAGCTCGGCAACACGCAGGACGTGGCGCTGCGCAGCTGGCTCGCCGACGAAGGGTACGAGACCTCGATCTCGGGCGCCGGCGACGTGGCGATCACGCCGACCGAGAACGCGCAGACGCTGACGCTCTTCCAGGACGGCCAGCTCGACGGCGCCTGGCTCCCCGAGCCGTGGGTGTCGCGCCTGGTCGTCGAGGCCGACGCGCACGTGCTCGTCGACGAGGCCGATCTGTGGGATGACGGGGCGTTCCCGACCACGGTGCTGCTCGTGCGCGCGGACTTCGCCGACGAGCATCCCGACGTCGTCGACAAGCTGCTCGCCGGCCACGTCGCATCGGTGCGCTGGCTCGACGAGAACGCGTCCGAGGCCGACGCCGTCATCAACGCACAGCTCGAGGAGGCGACCGGCAAGCGCCTGCCCGACGACGTGCTGGCCCGTGCGCTCGAGCATGTCGACTTCACCGTCGATCCGCACGCCGAGACGTTCGAGGCCCTCGTCGCGAACGGACTGGCCGCCGGAACCCAGAAGAAGGGCTCGATCGACGGGCTGTTCGACCTGCGAGCGCTCAACGCGCAGCTCTCGGATGCCGGCGTCGACACGGTGTCGGCGGCCGGGCTCGGGGCGCAGTGATGACGACCCGCGACACCCTCGCGCCCCCGGCGGTCGCGCAGGCGCCCCTCGCGCCCAGCTTCGACGGCGTCAGCCCGCTGCCCGGCGGACGCCCGGCCGCAGCCCCGGCGGTGCGCATCTCGCACGTCACCAAACGCTACGCCGCGGGGCCGGTCGTGCTCGACGACATCTCGCTCGATATCGCCCCCGGCGAGTTCGTGTGCCTGCTCGGGGCATCCGGTTGCGGCAAATCGACCCTGCTCAACCTCATCGCGGGCCTCGAGCCGGTCACCTCCGGAGCGATCCAGACGCCCGACGGCGGATCCGCGGTGATGTTCCAGGAGTCGGCGCTGATGCCGTGGCTCACCGCTCGCCGCAACATCGAGCTGGCCCTGCGGCTGCGCGGCGTGCCGCGCGGTGAGCGCCGCACGGAGGCCGACCGGCTGCTGGCGACCGTCAATCTCGCCGAAGCCGGAGACCGGCGACCGCACGAGCTCTCGGGAGGCATGCGACAGCGCGTCGCCCTCGCGCGGGCACTGGCCCAGGATCGTCCGGTGCTGCTCATGGACGAGCCGTTCGCGGCCCTCGACGCCATCACCCGCGATCTGCTGCACGAGGAGCTCGAGCGGGTGTGGCGTGCGACCGGCCGCACGATCGTGTTCGTCACGCACAACGTGCGGGAGGCCGCTCGTCTCGGTCAGCGGGTCGTGCTGCTCTCGAGCAGGCCGGGCCGGATCGCCGGCGAATGGCGCATCCGCAACACCATCGGACGCCGCATCGAGTCGCCCGAGGTCACCGCTCTCGCCGGCGAGATCACCGCCGAGCTGCGGAAGGAGCTGGCTCGCAATGCCTCTTGAGACATCGGCCCCGTCGTCGAGCACCGCCTCCGGCGAGCATGACGATCTGCACACCCTCTCGACCGGCCTCGACCGACTGCAGTCCGCGTCGGCGCAGGATGCGCCGCGCTGGCGCGGGATGCTCGCCAAGGCGCTGCCGCCGATCGTGCTGCTGCTCGTGCTGCTGGTCGTGTGGCAGCTCTACATCAGCGTGGCCGACCCCCGCCCCGACAAGGCGCCGAGCCCCGCCGCCGTGCTGGCCGCCCTCAGCGACGCGTGGGGATCCGGTCGGCTGCAGCAGGCCGTGCTCACCAGCCTCGAACGCGGCGGGCTCGGCTTTCTGATCGCGATCGCGATCGGCACCCCGCTCGGCCTCGCGCTCGCGGAGTGGAAGCTGCTGCGTCGCGCGGCCGGCCCGCTGATCTCGGGCTTGACCGTGCTGCCCTCGGTGGCGTGGGTGCCCGCCGCGATCATCTGGTTCGGTCTGACCGACGCGACGGCGTACTTCGTCATCCTGATGGGTGCGATCCCGTCCATCGTGAACGGGCTGCTCTCGGGCATCGACCAGGTGCCGCCGCAGCTGCGCAGGGTGGGCACCGTGCTCGGCGCCAGCCGCTGGCAGCTCGCCACCGCCGTCGTGCTCCCCGCGTCGCTGCCCGGCTACGTCGCCGGGCTCAAGCAGGGCTGGGCGTTCTCGTGGCGATCGCTGATGGCCGCCGAGATCATCACCATGGGCGGCTCGATGGGATTCGGCCTGGGAACCCTGCTCAACCAGTCGCGCGAGCTGGCGGATCTGGCCAGCGTGCTCGGCACCATCATCCTCATCCTCACGATCGGCATCGTCATCGAGCTGGTGGTCTTCGGGCCGCTCGAGCGCCGGATGCTGCGCAATCGCGGCCTGCTGCTGGGAGGCACCTCATGACCGGAACAGCGACCCCTGCCGGAACCGTGACCCTCGTCGGCGCGGGTCCGGGTGATGCCGGCCTGCTCACCCTGCGCGGCCTGCGCGCTCTGGAGAAGGCCGACGTGATCGTCGCCGACCGGCTCGGCGCACGCAGCGTGCTCGCCCAGCTGCACGCGGAGGGCGCGGTCATCGCCGCCGAGGTGATCGACGTCGGCAAGCTGCCCGGCCACCACCCGGTGCCGCAGGACGGCATCAACGAGCTGCTCGTCGAGCTGGCGCGGGCCGGCCGCGAGGTCGTGCGTCTGAAGGGCGGGGATCCGTTCGTCTTCGGCCGCGGCCGCGAGGAGCAGCTGTTCTGCGAGGCCGCGGGCATCCGAGTCGATGTGGTGCCCGGCGTGACCAGCGCCGTCTCGGTGCCGGCGATCGCCGGCATCCCGCTCACGCACCGCGGCGTCGCCGCCTCGTTCAGCGTCATCAGCGCGCACGACCAGATCCAGCCCGGCGGGTCGGTGAGCACCTCGGGCGCCGACCACACGCTGGTGCTGCTGATGGGCGTCAGCACGCTCGGGCACTCGGCGCACGTGCTGGCCGCCGGCGCGCGCGGCGCCGACTGCCCGGTCGCGATCATCGAGGACGGCTACGGCAGCGCAGAGCGCGTGACCGTCGGGACGCTGAGCACCATCGCGCAGCTCGCCGCCGCCGCGCAGGTGCGCTCGCCCGCTGTGGTGGTGATCGGCGAGGTCGTGCGGCTGAGTCCGCTCGCCGCGTCGCTCGCGCCCGCGGCGGCCGATGTCGAAGACGCCGACCCGCCGGCATCCGGATCACCGCGCCGGCGGGGGCGCTCGCGTCTGGCCGCCGCACTCGACGCCGGACTCGCGGTCGACACCGGCCTCGTGCGGGCGATCGACACGAGCATCCGCTCCCCCCATTCCACCCCATCTCGAAAGGTCTCCCTGTCATGACCCTCTCCACGCTGCGCGTCGCGATCGTCGGCGCCGGACCGGCCGGCATCTATGCGGGCAACCTGCTGGCTCAGTCCGTCGACGCCCTTCGGCGGGCCGAGGGACCCGCGTCGATCGACGCGGTCGAGATCGACCTGTTCGAGTCGCTTCCCGCCCCGTACGGGCTGATCCGCTACGGCGTCGCGCCCGACCATCCCCGCATCAAGGGCATCGTCACCTCGCTGCACGAGATGCTCGACGCATTCCCCGAGCCCGGCGCCGCACGCCGCACCATCCGCTTCATCGGCAACGTCGAGGTGGGGCGCGACATCGCTCTCGACGAGCTGCGCGAGCGCTACCACGGCGTGATCCTCGCCACCGGTGCGCTGCGCGACGCGACCCTCGACATCCCCGGTGTCGACCTGCCGGGCTCGTACGGGGCGGCCGACTTCGTCGCCTGGTACGACGGGCATCCCGACGTGCCGCGCACGTGGCCGCTCGAGGCGGCGTCGGTCGCGGTGATCGGCAACGGCAACGTCGCACTCGACGTGGCGAGGGTGCTCGCCAAGCACGCGGTCGACCTGCGCACCACCGAGGTGCCCGACAACGTGCTCGCCGGTCTCGAGTCGTCCGCCGTCACCGACGTGCACGTGTTCGGTCGCCGCGGGCCGGCCGATATCAAGTTCACCCCGATCGAGCTGCGCGAGCTCGGCGAGGTGCGCGACGTCGACATCGTGCTGTACGACGAGGACTTCGAGGGCGTCGATCCGACCGCCGCGGCGAACAACCAGCTGAAGGTCATGCTGCGCACCCTGAACTCGTGGCGCGGACGGCCGTCGACGGGTGCGTCGCGGCGGCTGCACCTGCACTTCTGGCACGCGCCGATCGAGATCACCGGCGACGACCGCGTCGACGGCGTCCGATTCGCGCGCACGGCCCCCGACGCCGCCGGCACCCCGGTGCCGACCGGGGAGGTGCGCGACTACGACGTGCAGGCCGTGTACCGCGCGATCGGCTACTACGGCACGCGGGTGGAGGGCGCGGATTTCGACGAGCGCCGCGGCGTCGTGCCGAACGTCGAGGGCCGGGTGATCGGCCAGCCCGGGTTGTACGCGACCGGCTGGATCAAGCGCGGTCCGGTCGGGCTGATCGGACACACGAAGTCGGACGCCCTGGAGACCGTCGGGCACCTCCTCGCGGACGCGCAGTCGGGGGTGCTCACCGATGCCGCCGCTCCTGGGTGCCTGGGCGGCTCGCAGGGCGACGTGCTCGACCTGCTCGACGACCGCGAGACGGCGTACACCACGTGGGACGGCTGGCAGGCGCTGGATGCCCACGAGCGCGCGCTCGGCGAGAACCACGAGCATGTCCGCGAGCGCGTGAAGGTCGTGGCGCGCGATGAGCAGGTCGAGATCTCACGGCCGGGGGTGCTGACCCGATGACCTACGTGATCGCGCTGCCGTGCGTGGACGTGAAGGACCGCGCGTGCATCGACGAGTGCCCGGTGGACTGCATCTACGAGGGCGAGCGCTCGCTGTACATCCATCCGGACGAGTGCGTGGACTGCGGCGCCTGCGAGCCGGTCTGCCCGGTCGAGGCGATCTACTACGAAGACGACCTGCCCGAGGAATGGGCCGACTACTACAAGGCCAACGTCGAGTTCTTCGACGAGATCGGCTCCCCGGGCGGCGCATCGAAGGTCGGCGTCTACGACGTCGACCACCCCCTCGTGGCCGCGCTCGCGCCGCAGGGCGCGTCGACGAGCTCGGGGGGCGCGGATGACTGACTACGACGTGCTCATCGTCGGCGGCGGGCCCGCGGGGCTGTCGGCCGCGCTGAACCTCGGGCGATCCCTGGCCCGCGTGCTCGTGGTCGACGCCGACCGGCCGCGCAACGCCGCGACGCTCAACTCGCACGGCTTCCTCACCCGCGACGGGGTGCCGCCGTTCGAGCTGCGGCGCATCGCCCGCGAAGAGCTGGCCGCGTACCCGAACGTCGAGATCCGCTCCCGAGTGCGGGTGGGCGCGCTGACCAGGACGGATGCCGGATTCGCTGCCAGCATCGGGCGGCGCGACCCGTCGGAGCAGGTGACGGCCCGGTCGGTGCTGCTCGCGACCGGGCTGCGCGAGACGCTGCCCGACGTGCCCGATCTGCGCGGCTTCTACGGGATGAGCCTGTTCAGCTGCGCGGCGTGCGATGCGTGGGAGCTGCGCGGGCGCAGCCTGGCCCTGATCGGCGAATCCGCCGACCTCGCCGACCGCGCGAGGCTGGTCGCGCACTGGACGCCGCAGCTGACCGTGTTCACGAACGGCTCCGCCGCGGTGAGCACCGCCGA
>NZ_MJIR01000109.1:0-3768 GCF_001878835.1 Microbacterium sp. AR7-10
AACACGGCCTACCCGTTCGCGGCCGCGTACCTGCTCGTCGCGGGCACGCTGGACGCGCGCTGGGTGATCGGCACGCTGTTCTTCCTCGTGCCGTACAACCTCGCGATGTACGGGATCAACGACGTGTTCGACTACGCCTCCGACCTCGCGAACCCCCGCAAGGGCGGAGTCGAGGGGGCACTGCTGTCGCCGCAGCGGCACCGCACGGTCCTGGTGAGCTCGATCGTGCTCAGCGCACCGTTCGTCGTCGCGCTGATCGTGCTCGGCTCGCCTCTGTCGTGGCTGATCCTGGCGATCAGTCTGTTCGCCGTCGTCGCGTACTCGGCGCCGCCGTTCCGCTTCAAAGAGGTGCCGGTGCTCGACTCGATCACCTCCAGCATCCACTTCGTGAGCCCGGCGGTGTACGGATTCGCGCTCGCCGGCGGGACGGCCACCCCGGGCCTCGTCGCGGTGCTGACCGCCTTCTTCCTCTGGGGTGTGGCGAGCCACGCGTTCGGTGCCGTGCAGGACGTGGTGCCCGACCGCGAGGGGAGCATCTCGTCGATCGCGACGGCTCTGGGCGCCGCTCGCACCGTGCGACTGGCGCTGGCCTGCTGGGCGGCAGCGGGAGTGCTCATGCTCTTCACCGGGTTGCCCGGTGCGCTCGCCGCCGTGCTGGCGCTGCCGTACCTGTGGGCGGCAGCGCCCTACCATTCGGTGTCGGATGCCGACTCAGGTGCGGCGAACCGCGGCTGGCGGCACTTCCTGTGGATCAACTACGCCTGCGGCTTCGTCGTCACGATGCTGCTGATCTGGTACGCGATCGGGCGGTGATCCAGACCGCGGCCAGAGCTCAGCCGAGCTCTTCGGTGAGCTCGAACCAGCGCAGCTCGAGCTCCTCGACCTCGCCCTGCTGAGCCTGGATCTGCTGCATCCGCTCCCCCAGACCCGTGTAGTCCGCCTGATCGTGGTCGGCGAGCGCGTGCCGGGCGCGATCGATCTGGTCGTTGAGCTTCTGCATGCGTCGCTCGAGCGCGGCGATCTCCTTCTCGGCCGCACGGCGCGCGGCCCCGTCCAGTCCGGATGCCTTCGCCGCGGCGCCCGGTGCGCCGGCTCCGCCGGTTCCCGCGGCGGATGAGCCCGCCTGCTCCCGCCTCTCCAGATCGCGCAGCCGCAGGTACTCGTCGATCCCGCCGGGGAGGTGCCGCAGCCGTCCGCGCAGCACGGCGTACTGCTGATCGGTGACCCGCTCGAGGAAGTACCTGTCATGGCTGACCACGAGCAGGGTGCCGGGCCACGAGTCGAGGAGGTCCTCGATGGCGGCGAGCATGTCGGTGTCCATGTCGTTGGTCGGCTCGTCGAGGATGAGCACGTTCGGCTGGTCGAGCAGCACGAGCAGCAGCTGCAGTCGGCGCTGCTGGCCGCCCGAGAGATCCCGCACCGGGGTCGACAGCTGCGCCGACGTGAAGCCGAGGCGCTCGAGCAGCTGCCCGGGCGTGAGCTCTGCCGCCTTCGATCCACTGCCGAACGTGTACGAGGTGCGCAGACCCTCGATGACCGTGCGCACGGGGTCGTTCCAGTGCTGCTCGAGCTCGGAGGTGCGCTGGGTGAGGGTGCGCACCTGCACGGTCTTGCCTCGCTTGACGCGTCCGCTGGTGGGCTCGACGTCACCCGAGACGAGTCCGAGGAGAGTGGACTTGCCGGCGCCGTTGACACCGAGGATGCCGGTGCGCTCACCGGGCGCGATGCGCCACTCGACGTCCTGCAGAACGGTCTTCTCGCCGTACGAGACCCCGGCGTCGAGCAGATCGACCACGTCCTTGCCCAGACGTGACACGGCCAGCGACTGCAGTGAGACGGAGTCGCGGATGGGCGGCACGTCGGCGATCAGGGCGTTCGCGGCGTCGATGCGGAACTTCGGCTTGCTCGTGCGCGCGGGTGCTCCACGGCGCAGCCAGGCGAGCTCCTTGCGGGCGAGGTTCTGCCGCTTCGCCTCGGATGCCGCGGCCATCCGGTCGCGCTCGACGCGCTGCAGGATGTATGCGGCGTAGCCGCCTTCGAACGGCTCGACGATGCGGTCGTGCACCTCCCACGTCGCCGTGCAGATCTCATCGAGGAACCAGCGGTCGTGCGTGACGACCAGCAGCGCGCCGGCGTTCTTCGGCCAGCGGCCCTTGAGGTGCGCCGCGAGCCAGGTGATCGCCTCGACGTCGAGGTGGTTGGTGGGCTCGTCGGCGAAGATCAGGTCCCAGTCCTGGATGAGCAGCTGCGCGAGCTGCACACGACGCCGCTGACCGCCCGAGAGCGATCCTATCCGCGCCTCCCATGGCAGGTCGGTCAGGAGCCCCGCGATCACGTCACGAGTGCGGGCGTCGCCGGCCCATTCGTGCTCCAGCCGATCGCCGACGACCGCCTGCCCGATGCTCATGTCGTCGTCGAGGCTGTCCTGCTGCTCCAGCACACCCACACGCAGCCCACCGCGGCGGGTCACCCGTCCCGAATCCGGCTCGAGGACACCGGCGAGCAGCTTCATGAGGGTCGACTTGCCGTCGCCGTTGCGACCGACGATGCCGATGCGATCGCCCTCGTCGATTCCGACCGTCACCCCATCGAGGACGACCTTGGTCGGATACTCCAGGTGCAGGGCCTCGGCCCCAAGTAGATGTGCCATCACCTCAAGGCTATGCGGTACCCGTGCCCCCGTCGCCCATCGTCGACGAGCGCGACGGCCTGGAGTCGGATCAAAGGCGCGCGGACGGGTGCGGATGCTCGGGACTGGCGCTCAGGCGCTCGACGAGCGGCATGTGCGATGCGGGAAAGCCCGCCGCCCGGTGCAGCCAGACGAAGGCCATCAGCGCCACGAAGCCGGTCAGGACCTTGTCGATCACCGAGGTCAGGATGTTCGAGGAGAAGGCCGCGGCGATCAACGGCAGCCCCATCGTCACGATCGACTCGGTGACCGTGTCGGAGCCGTGCCCGCTGAGGCCGCCGAAGAGGATGACGCCGAGTGGGGCGCCGACCATAGAGCATGCGGTGGCGGCGAGGAGGTTCAGCGCGAAGAACCGCCCGATCCCGTCACCCATCCGCCAGCGCCGGACCCCGTATCCCCAGACGAGTGCTCCCGCCAGATTCACGAGGGCATAGGGGGCGGCACCGGGAGCGCCGACGGCGAAGCCGAGGAGGTTGCCCGCCGTCGCGACGACGGCTCCGTGCCACGGGCCGAGGATGATCGAGGCGGTGGCGGTGCCCGCCATGTCGAGATAGATCGGCAGGTGGAGGGCCTGCACGACCACGATCCCCAGGAGGTTCAAGACGATGCATCCGAGCAGGAGCACGTAAGGGCTCCACCAGCGCGGCTGCTGCGCGCCCGGGAACCGGTCGATGTCAGCCGATGCGGGCAACGCGACGGGCCGCGCCGTCGGCGCCACGCGCTGTCTGGCGGTCGGCTCCGTCGGCCGTCTGAGCTGCCGGGCGCGCTGCGCCCACCGCTCCACCTCGGCCTCGTCCCCTCCGAGGGCGGTCACGATGTCGCGCAGCAGCTCGGGGTCGATCCGGGTGCGGCCGGCGCGGAACACGTCGTAAACCGTGCTGCGCGGCGGATAGGCGGCCGCCGCGGGAAGGCCGCGGGCGACCCGCTGCTCGCCGATCCGCCGTCCGATCGCGGCGTGGGAGACCGGATTCGCCTCCTTGAGGGCGCGAAGGTCGGCGGCGATGCGGTCGAGGGAATCGGGGGCATCGGCGCCGGCTCCGGTGGCGTCGCCCACGGGGTGCTTCTCGTCGCCGCGCTGG
>NZ_MJIR01000110.1:0-4280 GCF_001878835.1 Microbacterium sp. AR7-10
TACTTCCATGACGCGGCCGCGTCCGCACCACCCAGCGCCGTGGCATCCGCGACGGTGAAATACCCGCCCTGCGGGGCGAACACGTCGAAGCCCGCAGCCCGCAGGGCGTCGCCGAGCAGGCGGTGCTTGTGCTGCATCGTCGCGGCCGCGTCATGGAAGTACGCGTCGGGCAGGCGCAGCCCGACGGCGATCGCGGGCTGGAACGCCGAGCCGTTGACGTAGGTGAGGAACTGCTTGACGGTGAGGACCGCCGTGATCAGGGCCGCCGGTCCGTGCACCCAGCCGATCTTCCAACCCGTCGTCGAGAACGTCTTGCCCGCCGATGAGATCGTGAGGGTGCGCTCGGCAGCGCCGGGCAGAGTCGCGATCGGCACGTGGGGCGAATGGAAGGAGAGATGCTCGTACACCTCGTCGGTGACGATCACCGCGTCGTGCAGGGTGGCCAGACGCACGAGCTCCGCCTGCACCTCGGGAGTGAACACCGCGCCGGTGGGATTGTGCGGATCGTTGACGAGGATCAGCCGCGTGCGCTCGCCGACGACCGCGGCCAGTTCATCGAGATCGGGTTGGAAGTCGGGCCTGCGCAGCGCAACAGTGCGCAGCCGGGCACCCGCCAGCGCGACCGCGGCCGCGTACGAGTCGTAGTACGGCTCGAAGACGACGACCTCGTCGTCGGGGCCGTCGATGAGCGCGAGCAGAGTGGCGGTCAGCGCCTCGGTCGCGCCGGCCGTCACCAGGATCTCGGTGTCGGGATCGACATCGAGTCCGTAGAAGCGGCGCTGATGCTCGCTGATCGCGGCGAGCAGATCCGGGATGCCGCGGCCGGGCGGATACTGGTTCGCGCCCTGCGCGATGGCATCCCGCGCCGCCTCCAGCACCGCGGCCGGACCGTCTTCGTCGGGGAAGCCCTGGCCGAGATTCACCGACTCGGTTCGCGCCGCGGCGGCCGACATCTCCGCGAAGATGGTGGGGGCGACCCTGCCGTCCGGGGAGAGCAGACCGGCTCCGGCGGCGGTGCGGCGCCACGCTCCTGGTAAGACATCCATGCAGAACAGGCTAAGACCATAGGCGAATGTCATCGGCGGCATACGAAACGCACAGACTCGGTTGTCACTCTGATAGGGCATTGAGAAGGAGCAGAAGATGAACGACAACAGCACCCCCGACCAGCCCTCGAACCCCGAGGCCTCGGCTCCCACCCCGCCGTCGTCGACGCCCGGGCAGCATGTGCCTTCGCGCTTCGGCTCCGAGCAGGAGCGTTGGCAGGCCCCCGCGACGCCGCAGCAGGGCTCGCCGTACGGCACACCGCCCCAGCCCGGCGCGACCTTCGGGCCCGCCGCCCAGCCGCAGCCGACAAGCACCCCGCCGAGCGGCGCCCCGTACGGTGCTTCGCAGCACGGGATGTCCCGGCCGCCGTACGCCACAGGGGCACCCGCGCCGTCCGAGCAGCCCACGCTCAGCCTCGACCCGACCCTCGTCGCGGACCCGGCCGGATCCCCCGCACAGGGCGGCGCCCACAGCACCGAGCAGCGCAAGAGCGGGGGACCGGTGAAGGTCGCCGGACTCATCCTCGCCGCAGCCCTCGTGGGCGGCGTCGCCGGGTTCGGCGGCAGCGCCATCGGCACGGCGGTGTTCGACCGGCCCGCCTCGCAGTCGGCGACGGGCCCGCAGAGCGTCACCGTCAACAACCCCGGGTCGGTCAACGAGACCACGGCCATCGCCAGCGAGGTGCTGCCCTCGGTGGTCACGATCGAGGTCGCCGGCTCCAGCGAGTCCGGCAGCGGGTCGGGGGTCATCCTCGACAAGGAGGGCCACGTGCTGACCAACACGCACGTCGTCACCCTCGGCGGTGCCGTGGCCGACCCGGCCATCCGCGTCACCACCTCCGACGGTCGTATCTTCCAGGCGAGCGTCGTCGGCACCGACCCCGTCTACGACCTCGCCGTCATCAAGCTGGAGGGGGCGGAGGATCTCACGCCGATCGAGATGGCCGATTCGAGCAAGCTCAACGTCGGCGACACCGCCGTCGCGGTGGGTGCACCGCTCGGGCTGTCGAACTCGGTCACCACGGGAATCGTCAGTGCCCTGAACCGCAGCATCGAGGTCGCCTCGTCGGCGCTTCCCGACAGCTCGGCGCAGCCCGACAGCGAGGGCGAGGAGGGCGGCAGCGGAAACCCGTTCCAGTTCGACATCCCCGGCATGGGCCAGCAGCAGGCGAAGCAGTCCATCTCGATCGCCGTCATCCAGACCGACGCGGCCATCAACCCCGGCAACTCCGGTGGCGCACTCGTCGACAGCAAGGGAAGCCTGATCGGCATCAACGTCGCGATCGCGACCGCGGGCGGATCGTCGGCGTCGAGCGAGGCCGGATCCATCGGTCTCGGCTTCGCGATCCCCTCGAACATCGCGCAGCGCGTCGCCGACGAGATCATCGCCGACGGCGCGGCCACCCACGGGCTGCTCGGCGCCACGGTGCGCGACGCGTCGAGCGTGCAGGGCGCGTCCGTCGCGGGAGCCGTGATCGACACCCCGACCCCCGGCGGCGCGGCGGACGAGGCCGGTCTGCAGCGCGGCGACGTCGTCACCCAGTTCAACGGCGTGCCGATCACCGGCGCCAGCGACCTCACCGCCCAGGTGCGCGCGGCAGCCGCCGGCAGTGACGCGACGCTGAGTTACGTCCGCTCCGGAAAGACCTACGAGGCGAAGGTGACGCTGGGCGAGCTCAAGCTCTGAGCTCTGCCAGCCGACTCCCTGAGAAGGACGCCACCCCGCGATAGGCTCGCGAGGTGGCGTCCTTCTCATTCGGCTCCGGCAACGCGGCGAAGCTGCTCCGGACGCCGCTGTATGCCGCAGGGCGCATCGCGGCGCTGCTGATCCCGCGCGGCGACACGTGGGTGTTCGGCTGCGGAGCCGGCGTCGGCGACGGCGCCCTCGCTCTCTACCGCGTCGCCGCGCACGCCGGGCACCCGGTGCTGTGGCTCGCGCGCTCGCCGCGGGATGCCGACGACGCCAGGGCCCTGGGCATCCGCACCGTCCCGCGCGACGGCATCCGCGGCTGGTGGGCGACGATCCGCGCCGGCGTGGTCGTCGTCACGCACGGGCTCGGCGACGTGAACAGGTACGGCAGCAGCAGCGCCTTCGTCGTGCAGCTGTGGCACGGCATCCCGCTCAAGCGCATCGGGCTGGACTCTCCGATCACCGCCCAGGTGCCGCCGGGGATTCCCGGTGCAGCCCTGCTGCGGCGCCTGCTGACGGCGCTGTACCGCGGTGCGGCGCAGCGCATCCAGGTGCTGCCGGCCGCATCCCACCGCTCGCGTGGCCGATTGGAGTCGGCGTTCGGTCTCGGCGATGACCGGGTCGTCGTGACCGGCGAACCGCGCGTCGACGTGCTCTCCCTCGGTTCCGCTGCGCAGCGACGCGCGACGGCGACGACCCTGCTCACCCGCACCGGTCCGGTGCTCACGGGACAGCGGGTGCTGCTGTACGCCCCCACCTGGCGCGACGGCGCTCCCGACCCGGCGGTGCCGACCGCCGCGCAGTGGGTCGAGATCGTCCGACTGCTCGAGACGCACGATGCCATCCTGTTCATCCGGTCGCATCCGCTGGGCGCGGGCGCGTACGCGCCGCCGTGGTCGAGCGGACGGGTGCGGATGCTGAACTCCGACCTGCTCGCCGATGTCACACCGGCACTGCCGCGCGTGGATGTGCTCATCACGGACTATTCGTCGATGGCCTACGACGTGGGTCTGCTGGCGACGCCGGTCGTGTATCTCGCGCCGGATGCCGAGCAGTACACCCGCGAGCGCGGCTTCTACGGGCGGTATTCCGACGTCGCGGGCGACGATCACGCGACCGACTGGCCGGCGGCTCTCGCTCAGCTCGACGCCGTGCTCTCGGACGACGCGGTCAGGGCTGAGCGCTCCGCGCGCTCGGCTGAGCTCAGCGCGCACATGCACGCGCATCGCGACGGGCAGAACGCCCGCCGCGTGTACCAGGCCATCCGCGCGCGCGGCATCCCCGCGCCGAAGGGAGCACGATGACCACGGCTCGCATCGATGAGCAGAACCAGACGCTGATCGTCTCAGGCGCCGGCGCTCGACCGGCATCCGCCACCCTGGTGGGGCCGCGTGCCCGCGTCGCCGGCCGGCTCACCGGGGGCGGGAAGACGTGGAAGGCGACCCTGCCGCTGCAGGCGTCGCGCTGGGGAGGGGGGGAGCTCCCGCTGCCCGCCGGCGCGTACCGGCTGACGGTGGACGGCGTCGATCTCGACGGGGTCGAGA
>NZ_MJIR01000111.1:0-6482 GCF_001878835.1 Microbacterium sp. AR7-10
AGACAGCTCCAGATGTCGGACCGATCACGGGGAAACGGACGACCGTTGGAGTGTCGGCCCCCGATTCGTCAGTCACCCCGCGCGACCGAGCGGCGGGCGGCGGCGGGCGGTGCGGCTATTCGTCCACCGCGAACAGGCCGTGTGCTCCCCGTTCGGCGTCGATCATGAGGTGCGATACGAACGGGTACGTGCCCTTCTCGGGGAAGCTGAGCTCGACGAAGCCGCCCTGGGCCGGCTGCAGCGCCAGCGCCTGCGAACCGGTGTCGGTCGCGTGGTCCAGCAGATACGCGCCCTCGGCCCACACCGTGTCGAACTGGCCTCCGATCACGTGGAAGCTGCTGGGGCGCTCGATCCCGGCATCCAGAACCCAGATGCGCACCCGCTCGCCGACCCGCGCCGGCAGGGGCGCGTAGTCGTACTGGTTCGCGTACCCGTTGAAGGTGACGAGGTCGGGGTTGCGCGTCGCGATGCGGTCGGGGTCGACCGTGCCCCCGTCGTGGTCGCCGAGATAGTACTCGCCCTGCACGAGCACGTAGCTGCGGTCGACCGCAGCCAGCCCTGCGGGCTCGATCACCACGGCGCCGTACATGCCGTTGGCGATGTGCGTGCTCATGGGCATGGTCGAGCAGTGGTACATCCAGATCCCGGCGCGCGTGGCGGTGAACGTGTACGTCAGGCTCTCGCCGGGCGGGATGGTGCGCATCGGCCGGTCGGGCGCAAGCGAGCCGGCGTGGAAGTCGATGGAGTGACCCATCGTGCCCTTGTTCTCGAGCGTGATGACGAACCGGTCGCCGACCCTGCCGTGCAGCACAGGCCCCGGCGCGGTGCCGTTGTACGTCCACAGCGTCTGGGTCACGCCCGGCGCGACCTCGCGCTTCTCGTCGCGGACGGTGAGGGTCAGCTCGCGGGTGATCGGAGAATCGGATGCCGGAAGCGCGGGCAGCTCGGCATCGATCGGGTCGAAGCCGGGGCCGGGCTCTGCCATGAGGTCGGGAGCGGTCGACGACCCGGTGGCCGTGCCGCCGCCCATGTGGCCCATGCCGTGCGCACCGGCATCCGGACTCGCACCGGCATCCGGACTCGCACCGGAGGCGGCTTCAGAGCCGGTCGCGACGATCTGCAGAGTCATGCCCATCTGCCGATGCCCGAGGATCGAGCACCAGCCGTCGAGATCCGCGGTGATCACGCCGACGTCGATGGTCTCCTTCTCGCCGGGTGCCAGGCGGCCGCCGGCAATGCCGTTGGCGAACACCAGATCGTGCACCTGCTCGTCGTCGGTGTTGGTCACCTCGATCACCAGCCGGGTGCCCGCGGGCACCTCGATGCGGTCGGGCGTGAAGCGCATGTTCGCCGCCTCGACCTGCACGGTCTGCACCGGAGCATCCGCCGCCCCGACCGGAGCCGCACCCCAGCCGAGCCCGACCGGATCGGCCGCCGCGAGGCCCGCCGCGACGAGGACGACCGACAGCAGACCCGCGACCGCCTGCCCCGAACGGCGTCCCGGCGGCTGAGCACCCTCGGGCACGATCGGCCCGTGCCTGCGCGACAGACCGCCGTCGGGCAGACCGCCGTCGGGTCGGCCGCCGTCGGTCAGACCGGCCGCGGCCTGGCCGGCCGCGCGCCGGCCGCCGCCGGGCCGGCCGATCGCGGGCAGACCCCCGTCGGGGCGGTCGATCGTGGGCAGACCCCCGTCGGGCAGACCGGGCGCGGCCTTCGCCCGTCGCTGCGCGCGCATCGCGCGCCACATCACCACGAGGAACGACGCCATCGCCACCAGGTACATGATCGATGCGGCCACGCGCATCAGGCTCGACACCGGCAGCGCGCAGACGGCGAGCGCAGCGTTGGCGACGGTGACGCGCAGAATCCCTGCCGCGTCGAATCCGGCCGTGCCGACGCGCACGGGCGTGGGGCCTCCGCCGAGCACGACGGGAACGAGATAGCTCAGCGCGCCGACGAGCACCTGCACTGCGAATCCCGCGGCGAGATAGGGCACGACCTGACCGAAGAGCGCGTCGAGCGCCTCGAAGCCGCCGCCGTCGACAGCGGCGACGATCGCGCCGACGGCCACCGCGGCGACGGCGCCCGCCCACCACAGCATGGCGGCTGCCGCCGACAGGGCGGCGAAGCTGCGCGGCGCCTTCTGACGCGCGGCGCGGAACAGCGAGAAGAAGATGATGCCGAGCCCCACGAGGTACGCGCCGAGCCCGGCGGCCACGGCGACGAGCTGCTCGAGGGCGGCACCGGTCGCCGCGACCACGACGGCCCCGGCGAGGACGGGCAGGGCGCGGGATGCCCCGGCCGCAGCCCCCTCATCGGCCCGGGTGCGCAGAATGGTGGGCCACAGCGTGACGACCGTGCCTGCGACCGTGAGGCCGATCCAGCCCAGCACGTTGATCAGGGCGTGGGCGACGACGAGGTTCGACGCGGCATCGCCGCGGGCGAGCCACGCGCCGAGGGCGGCGCCGATCGCCAGCAGCGCCGCGGAGGCGATGTAGTACCGGATGGTGCGACCGAACCGGCCCGGCATGCTGCCGCGCATGCGGCGCACCAGCGTCGCCGCGTGCCAGGTGACCGCCACGATCAGCGCCGCGGCGCCCGCCACGGTGACCGCCCAGATGCCGCTCAGCACGCCGGTGATCACGAGCGCGGCGGCACCGTTCGACAGGATCAGCCGGATGCTCTGGCGCCGGCGGTCAACGTCGGTCGCCGCGCGGCGCAGCAGCGCGAACGAGAAGTACTGACTCCACACGAGGATCGCGTGCGTGACGGCGCCGAGCAGCAGCAGGTGGATCATGAGCCAGCCGGGCATGGGCAGCGCGCGGTGCGCGAGAGCGGCGATCACCGTGAGCAGCAGCCACAGCACCGTAGGGATGTCGCGCATAGGCCAGAATCCGCGGTTCTTCGTCATCGTGCGCCTCCCTCACGTGCGGCGGCATCGCCGGATGCGGGTGCTGCGACCGCGGGAGCCTTGCTCCGCACCGCGCCGCCCAGCACCGCACTGCCCACCGCCGTCAGCACGAAGAGCAGCAGAGCGATGACGCCGAGGACTCCCCCGATGCGCCACGCCACCGGCATCCCGAGCCCGTCGCCGAACCAGACCCGCACGACGAGCGCCACCTGCAGCAGCGCGATCGGCGCCCAGAACGCGGGGCGGTACGGCAGGGCGATGCGCAGCACGGCGGGCAGGATCGTCGTAGCGTGCGCCATGATCATCGAGAACGTGTAGCCGAGGAAGATCGCGTGGATCACCGCGTCGTAGGCGGGTTGCGCCTGCGGCGCTCCGAGCAGCAGCACCAGCCCGGCGACCGCGAGCCAGACGTACCCGGCGAGGATGCACGCGGCCATGTACCGCGTCACGCCCGTGGCGCGGATCGTGCGGCGCGCGACATCGTGGGCGACCAGCCAGCCGGTCAGCGAGAGCAACGCGAGACCGAGCAGGATGGCGCCGGTGTCGGGGAAGACGAGTCCGACGACGAGCGCGGCGGTCACCGCCCAGCCGTGCACGAGAAGCCGGATGCCGGCCTGCGGCCCCATCGTGATGCGCGCGAGCTCGACGCGTTCGGCGGCGATGGTCAGCACGAGGAATCCGATCAGCCACGGGATCACGCGCGTCATCGTGTCCTGGCCGATCCAGATCAGCGCTCCCGAGAGCGCGAGGCCCGAGGCGAGCAGCTGGGTGAGCAGCGCGTGGTCGTACTGGCGGCGCCACAGCGGGATGTAGAGCAGAAGGACGGATGCCGTGCCCGCGGCGAGCACGATCTTGGCGATGGCCAGCGGCACGGCCGGGACGACGAGCAGCATGCCGCCGACACCGAGCAGGGCCGGCGCGACGTAGCCGAGCGGGCGCGCGAGAGCAGTGGCTCGTTCGAGGCTGATCAGCGTGCCCACGAAGCCGAGCACGAGAAGCATGCCGTGTACGGCGGGCAGGCGCTCGGCGGTGACCGGCGCCGGCAGGCCGAGCAGCAGCAGGCCCGCGTCGAGCCCGGCGAGCAGGGCGAGGCCGGCCGGCAGCATCCACAACATCCGGAACCCGGGCCGGCGGCCGCGTGCCGCGGGTCGGCGTCCGCGTGCCGCGCTGTGCGAACCGCGTCCCGCGCTGTGTGAGAAACCCCGCTCTGCGTGGGAAACCACACGCGGGGCGGTGGCTCTCGCAGAATCCGGTTTCTCGACGGCCGGGCGCGAGGCCGGCGAGCTTGGGGCGGCCGGGAGCGAGGAGGCCGGACGCGGGGTGGTCACGATGCCGTCCGCAGGTGCAGAGCGCAGGCGCCGTCGGCCTGGAACGGCAGCAGCGTGGCATCCGCCGTCGCATCGCGGGAGCGCAGGATGCCGGCGATCATCCCCTCGTGCACCGCGCAGACCACCTCGGCGCGGCGAGCCGCAGCCGACAGCAGAGGGCAGCGGTGCAGCCGGATCCCGTCGCCGTCGTCGACCGGCGCGAAGCCCTGCTCGCGCATCACGTCGATGACCATCGTGCGGGCTGCGGCCGCGGCATCCAGATGCTGGGCAGCGACCTCCGCCCCCCACCGCTCACCCGACGCCCGGGCCTCGCCCACCGGATCGGCGGCGACGCGGGTGAGCGTGTCGGCGAGCGTGAGCGCGAGCCCGGCGTAGGGACTCACAGTGTCGGCGGGTGGTGCCTGCCACCGCCAGCCCGGGCGCCCGCGGCCCTGCACCTCGGCGCGAACCCGGCGCAGGCGTCCCTCCAGGCGCAGGCGCTCGAGGTGCTCGCGGACGGTGTTCTCGTGCAGCCGGGTGGCGGCGACGATGTCGGATGTGGATGCCGAGGTGCGCGACTCCACCTCGCGGAGGATCCGCTCGCGGGTCGACGAGTGCCGGCCGCCGTCGCCGAGGCGCGCACGCTTTTCTCCGGCCGTCTGTGCATTTTCCACGGTATCCAGTGTAATAAAATCAGCCAGGTAGCCACACCCTCGCAGAGACGGAGAAAATCATGGGAAGCATCGAGATCCACCGGTCACGCTCGGAGGCCACGACGCAGATGCCCGGCGGAACCGGATGCGCCTGCGGCGGGCACGACGAAGAGCTGCCCGAGCTCGACGCGCAGGCCATCCCGCACGCGGTGCGCCATGCGGCGATCTTCGGGGCGATCGAGTCGCTTCAGCCCGGGGCCGCCCTCGTGATCTCGGCGACGCACGACCCGGTGCCGCTGCTGACCCAGCTGCGTGGCAAGCACGGCGACACCTTCCACACCCGCTACCTCGACGAGGGCCCCGAGCGCTGGCGCATTCTCGTGCGCCACGTCGGCTGAGCCGGCGTCACCGCGGTCAGCAGCTCCGGAACGACGAAGGCCCTCGCGATGCGAGGGCCTTCGGTCAGTGTGTGGCAAGTGAGGGATTCGAACCCCCGAAGCTTACGCGGCTGATTTACAGTCAGCTCCCTTTGGCCGCTCGGGCAACTTGCCAGTGCACACCCGTCCGGCTTTCTCAGCCAACCGGGGGCGCGAAGATCAAGCATACCGGTCACCGGCGACGGTGAGAAATCGAGAGATCAGCTGCCGAACACGCCGCGCTCCGCCTCCTGCAGCGATTCCGGCGTGCGCAGCAGGCCGCCCTCCGCACGGCAGGTCGCGGCGGCGATGAGCATCGCGTCATCGAGCAGCTGCTGCCACTCGGCGTCCGTCCTCGGCTCGCCCTGCGACAGCCCCGCGGCGACGGCCGCGAGCGTCGCATCGCCCGCGCCCACGGTGTCGACCACCGGCCCGGGAAGCGACGCGATCGGGGCGCGGAAGACACCCGCGTCGGTCTCGAGCACCGCGCCGGCGGCACCCGCCGTGGCGAGCACCGCGCCCGCGCCGAGCCGCCGAAGACGGCCACGCAGCGCATCGATGTCACCGTCGTAGAGCAGGGTCGCGTCATCGGCGCCCACCTTCACCAGCTCCGCCCTGGCGGCGAGGAGCTCGAACCCGCGCACGAACTCCGCGACATCGCCCATCATGCCGCTGCGAGGGTTCGGATCGACGGCGATGCGGGCATCCTGCAGGGCGTCGACCAGCGCATCCACCTCGTCCGGCCGATCGAACGGGAAGCAGCTGATGGCGACGACATCGGCAGTCGAGATCGTCTCGCGCGCCTCGTCGCCGTACCGGATGCTACGGCCGCGGGCCGCCTCGTTGAAGGCGTACTGCGGTTCGCCGGCGGATGACCACGTCACCACCGCCCTCGACGACCCGAGCGGAGCGGGGCTGTCGATCAGCCGCACCCCGTGGTCGCGCAGGTACTCACGGATGTGCTGGCCCGCCTCGTCGTCGCCGACCATCGCGATCAGGGTCGTCTCCACGCCCAGCCGGCACAGGCCGACGGCGACGTTCAGAGCGGCTCCCCCGACCAGCTCGCGCACGCCGGACGCATCACGGATCTCATCGATCAGGGCATCCCCGATCACCACAGCAGTCATTCTGCGAGAGTACCGCGAGCGGTTCGTCAACGGCACTCCCCCGGGCGCCCGCCCCCTGCTTTCCCGCC
>NZ_MJIR01000112.1:0-779 GCF_001878835.1 Microbacterium sp. AR7-10
GGGTACTGGGTGTAGAGATGGGGCTGAGAGAAAGGTGTTGTGGAGAGTGGGGAAGTAGGTGCAGGACAGAAGCGAGAGGTTGAGGTTCGTTGCGGTAAGGATTGTTTTTTTTTAGATGTGTATAAGAGACAGGTTCACGGGCTGGTTGCAGCAGCGCCTCGACGAGCGCTTCGGGTTCGTGTGCGTCGACTCGTCGGCGCAGCTGGGGGCGCACTCGATGGCGCTCACGATCGCCGGGCAGATGTCGCAGGGCAGCCGCGGCGCTCACGGCGGGCACGGACGCGAGAACGTGCTCGGCTTCTCGAACGAGCGGCGCCTGCGTGCGCTCGACGAGCAGGCTGCGGCGCTCGAGGCGGAGGCCGCGGTGGCGACCGCCGCGGTGACCGACGCGGAGGCGGCGATGGATGCCATCGAGCAGCGCTCGACGGCCTTCGCGATGATCCACGACCTGACCTGGGAGCAGATCGACGTCGCATCGCTGGTTGCGGAGGTCGAGCGCTGGCAGGGCGTCGAGGCGGAGGTCACGACGGCGAATCCCGAGATCGCCGATCTGCGTGAGCGGGCCGACGGCCTTAAGGTGCGCGCGGCCGTGCTGCGCGACGAGATCGGCGCGCTCGGTGCCCAGCGTGCCGACGCCCAGGAGCGCTGGGCTGCGGTGACCGACGACGTCGACGAGTGCCAGCGCGTCGTCGACGACGCGGCGGAGACGACGCTCGAGGATGCGCACACGGCGTTCCTCGATGCACGGTTCATGCTCTCGGCGTCGGACGGTGGTCGAG
>NZ_MJIR01000113.1:0-37767 GCF_001878835.1 Microbacterium sp. AR7-10
GCACGCGATGATCAGCGCGACCGAGCTGTCGGCTCTCGATGAGCGCATCACCGCCTATGCGGTCGACGTGAAGAAAGAGCGCGCGCTGCTGCTCGACCTCGAGATGCGCATGCTCCCCGAAGAGCCGATCGACCTCGCCCCCGCCGAGCAGCGGGCGCAGCAGGCTCGCGATGCCTGGCAGGGTGCGGTCGACGCCGACAGCCGCGCGCGCAGCGTGCAGAAGAGCCTCTCCGCGACCGTCGACTCCGCGGCGCACGCCCATGCGGCGTCGGCCGAGCAGGCAGCCGAGTTCGAGGTGCTCCGCGGGCTCGCCGACGCTCTCGCCGGCCGTTCGGGCAACACGCACAAGATGAACCTCGAGACCTTCGTGCTCGCCGCCGAACTCGAAGAGATCGTGTCCGCCGCGAACCTCCGACTGCACGACATGTCCGACGGTCGCTATCAGCTGCGCCACTCCGACGCGCTGGCCGCACGCGGCGCAGCATCCGGCCTCGGGATCGTCGTCTTCGACGCGTTCACCGGGCAGACCAGACCCGCCAAGTCGCTCTCCGGCGGCGAGACGTTCCTGTCGTCGCTCGCGCTCGCGCTGGGACTGGCCGAGGTGGTCACGGCCCGTGCCGGGGGCATCCGGCTCGACACGCTCTTCATCGACGAGGGGTTCGGCTCACTCGACGCCGACACGCTCGAGACGGCGATGCGCACCCTCGACGAGCTGCGTCAGGGCGGACGCACGGTCGGGGTGATCAGCCACGTCGAAGCGATGCAGGAGCAGATCCCCGCTCAGCTGCGCGTCCGCACCGTTCCTGACGGGCACAGCGTCATCGACGCACCGCGGCGCGCGGTCTGATCAGAGCGAGTACTCGCGGCGCATGTGCTCCCAGAGCTGCGCGCTGCACGCCGCGACGACGTCGTCCCACACCTGGGTCGCGCCGTCCTGCGCACGATCCGACACGATGCGCATCACCCGGATCGGCACGTCGAACTTCTGCGCCACCCAGATGAACGAGAACGTCTCCATGTCGACCAGCACGCCGCCGAGCCCGCGGATTCTCGCGACCGCATCGGCATCGTCGACGAAGATGTCACCCGTGGCGATGGTCACGCCATCCCGACCCGTCTCGACGCGCGAGGGCAGTGACACGTGCTGACCGATCACGCCGTCGAGGTCCTGCACATCGTGCTGGATCGCCGCGCTCACGTCGTAGATCCCCGACTCGACGGAGTCGTCCACCGCGCCGGCGGTGCCGACCACGACGATCTCGTCGTAGCGCGTCGCGTCGAGCGCGCGGGTCAGGCCGTACGCGGCCATCAGCTTCCCCGGGCCGGTGACCAGGCGGTCGAAGCCGGGAAGCTCAGCGGGGAAGGCCTGCAGTTCGGATGCCAGGGCGGCGACGAGAAGTCTCACGTCCCCATCCTCTCAGCTGGGGGAGACTGGTACCGACGAAGGAGGCGCCATGACCGTGCAGCAGCAGATCATCGAAGACCTGGGCGTGAAGCCCGAGATCGACCCCGCGGGAGAGAACGAGAAGAGGATCGGATTCCTCGTCGACTACCTGCGCGCCACGGGCGCGAAGGGCTTCGTGCTCGGCATCTCGGGCGGGCAGGACTCCACCCTCGCCGGCCGCCTCGCCCAGCTCGCCGTGGAGCGTGTGCGAGCCGACGGGGGTGAGGCGACGTTCCTCGCGGTGCGTCTGCCGTTCCGCGTGCAGGCGGATGCCGCCGACGCGGAATCCGCGATCGACTTCATCGCAGCCGATCGCTCGGTGACGGTCAACATCCAGAACGGCGTCGACGGGCTCGAACGCGACCTCGAGGAGGGCCTCGGCGAGAGCATCTCCGACTTCAACCGCGGCAACATCAAGGCACGGCTGCGGATGGTGGTGCAGTACGCACTCGGCGGCCACGACGGATTGCTCGTGATCGGCACCGATCATGCCGCCGAGGCGGTGACCGGCTTCTACACGAAGTTCGGCGACGGGGCCGCAGACCTCGTCCCGCTCGCCGGGCTCAACAAGCGTCAGGGACGCGCGATGCTGAAACAGCTCGGCGCCCCCGAGCACCTTTACATGAAGGTGCCCACCGCCGACCTGCTCGACGGCATGCCCGGTCGCGCGGACGAGGACGAACTGGGGCTCACCTATGAGCAGATCGACGACTACCTCGAGGGCAGGCAGATCGACCCGGCCGCGGCCGGGATCATCGAGCAGAAGTACCGGGCATCCCGGCACAAGCGGCATCTTCCCGTCGCTCCCGCCGACGGATGGTGGCGCTGAGGACCGCCCTGAACACCCGCGCCGGGTGATGTCCGAGCCTGCGGATAGTGTCGAAGGCAGGCAAGGGAGAGGGGCATCGTGCGGGTCATCGCAGCGGAGAACCGGGTCGTCTGGAGTGCCAGCGACCTGAAGCTGGCGGCGGAGTGCGAGTTCGCCTGGTCACGGGCTCTCGACGCGAAGCTCGGTCGCGTTCCCGCGGTGGAAGAGCCCGAGGACGCCACGCTCGAACGCGCAGCCCGTCTCGGCGACCGCCATGAGGAGAAGGTCCTCGCGAGGTACATCGGCGAGCTGGGGGAGTCCGTCGACGGCGGTCCCGGCGTGGTGGTGCTGCCGAAGGTGTCGTCGGCGGATGCCGGCGAGCTGGCCGCCACGGTCGACGCCACCGTGCGCGCCCTGCGCTCCGGTGCGTCATTGGTCTTCCAGGCCGCGTTCTCGACCCCGGAGTTCGTCGGATTCGCCGACTTCATCGCTCGCGACGAGCCGCTTCCCGGGGAGAGCGCCGGGCGCTGGCGTGTGCAGGACTCGAAGCTCGCCCGCACGGCGCGCGCGACCGCTCTGATGCAGCTCGGGGCCTATGTCGATCAGCTCGATCGGCTCGGCATCCCTCGATCCGACGAGGTCGACCTGATCCTCGGCGACGGCACGACGAGCACGCACCGCGTCGACGATCTGCTTCCGCTGTTCCACGTGCGCCGCGCTCGCCTGCGCAGTCTGATCGCCGATCGCCGGCTCGCCGACGGTGCCGCGGGCGCGCCACTGGCCTGGGGCGACGACCGCGGCGACCTGCAGGTCACCGCGTGCGGGCGCTGCGCGACATGCGATGAGCAGGTGGCGGCGCACCGCGACCTGCTGATGGTCGCCCGCATGCGGCCCGTGCAGCGGCAGAAGCTGCGCGCGGCGGGCATCCACTCGATCGACGATCTCGCCGACGCCGCAGACGTGCCCGACGGGATGAACGCCGACACCTTCAGCGCGCTGCGCGCGCAGGCCCGGCTGCAGGCAGGGGCGCCGGCCGAGACCGGTGCTCCTCCGCCCTTCGAGCTCGTCTCGGCGAACGCCATCGGCATGATGCCCCGCCCCAGCCGCGGCGATCTGTTCTTCGACTTCGAGGGAGACCCGCTCTACACCGAAGCCGTCGCACCCGGTGACAGCCCGCGATGGGGCATCGACTACCTGTTCGGGTGGACAGACAACGCCGAGCAGTACTCGGCGCTGTGGGCGCACACCTTCGCCGACGAGAAGACCGCGCTGCTCGACTTCCTCGAGTTCGTGAAGCTGCGCCGGCAGACGCACCCCGACATGCACATCTATCACTACGCGCCGTACGAGACATCGCATCTGGCCGCGATGGCGGCGCGGCACGGGGCGGGAGAGGCTGACGTCGTCCGGCTGCTGCGTGAGGGCGTCTTCGTCGACCTGTACCCGATCGTGCTGCGCTCGGTGCGCATCGGATCGCGCTCGTACTCGATCAAGAGACTCGAGCCGCTCTACATGGGCGACGAGGTGCGCACGAGCGACGTGCAGAAGGGCGACGACTCGATCGTCCGATACGTGCAGGCGCGCGAGCTGCGGGCATCCGGTCGGGATGCCGAGGCGCAGGCCATCCTCGATGACCTCGCCGACTACAACCGCTACGACTGCGTGTCGACCAGGCGACTGCGCGACTGGCTGATCTCGCTCGCGAGAGAGGCCGGAGTGGTGCCCGCTCCGCCGGACGACCCCGAGACCCGGGCCTACGAGCCCTCACCGCTGTCACTCGCGCTGCAGGCCGAGGCGACCCGCGCGGATGACGAGTCGGCCGCGGCATCGTACCGGGTCGCGGCCGCGGCGATCGACTACCACCCGAGGGAGGCGAAGAGCTTCTGGCAGGGGCACTTCCAGCGCCTGCGCGAGCCGGTGTCGATCTGGGAGTCGACCCGCGACGTGCTGCGCGTCGACGAGGGCTCCAGTGGCGTCGACAGCGACTGGGCTGTCGACGAGGGTCGCCGAGCTCAGACCAGGCTCGTGCGCCTGCGCGGCGAGGTCGCCCCGGGCAGCACGCTGAACGTCGGCGGACGCCCGTTCGCGCTCTACGCAGTGCCCACGCCCTTCGACGTGCCCGCGCCCTCGCGCGTCATCCACGTGCCGCACGAGGTCGAGATCGTCGAGGTGCTCGACGACGGCTACGTGGTGCGCGAGCGCACCGTGCAGGGCCAGGTGTGGGATGAGCTGCCCGTCGCCCTCGCGCCGGCGGCGCCGCCGAACGTCCTCTCCCAGCAGGGCGCCATCGAGCAGTGGGCGGCATCGCTGCATCACGCGGCGCCGGACTTCCCGAGCGACGCCGCCACCGACATCCTGCGTCGCATTCCGCCGCGCACGACCTCCGGATCCCCTCTTGCGTCGGTCGAGAGCAGCGGCGACGTCATCGACGCGATCATCCGCAGCGTGCTCGACCTCGACGACAGCTATCTCGCGGTGCAGGGCCCTCCCGGCACCGGGAAGACCTACACCGGCTCGCACGTGATCGCTCGGCTGGTGCGCGAGCACGGATACCGCATCGGGGTCGTCGCGCAATCGCACGCCATCGTCGAGAATCTGCTCGAACGCGTCGTGGCCGCCGGCNNCCGGCGGCGCAGGTGGCGAAGGCCCCGAAGGATCCGGATGCCGCCGAGCCCGCCTTCACCGTCATCCGCAAAGACGGCATGGCCGCCTTCCTCGCCGAGCACGCCCACCACGGGGCTGTCGTCGGTGGAACGGCGTGGGACTTCAGCAACACCCGGCGCGTCGAGCGTAACGGCCTGGACCTGCTGGTGATCGACGAGGCCGGGCAGTTCTCGCTCGCCTCCACCATCGCGGTCGCGGCGGGAGCGAAGCAGCTGCTGCTGCTCGGCGACCCGCAGCAGCTGCCGCAGGTCAGTCAGGGCACGCATCCCGAGCCGGTGAACACGTCGGCACTCAGCTGGGTGATGGACGGCTCGTCGGTCATCGATCCGCGGTACGGCTACTTCCTCGCCGAGTCGTGGCGCATGCATCCCGCCGTCGCCGCGCCCGTCTCGCAGCTGTCCTACGCGGGGCGGCTGGCCTCGGCTGCAGGAGCGGAGCGGCGCATCGTCGAGGGTGTCGAGCCGGGCCTGCACGTCGTGCCGATACGCCATCGCGGCAACTCCACCCAATCGGCCGAGGAGGCCGCCGAGGTGGTGCGCATCGTGCACGGTCTCATCGGCCGCACCTACGTCGACGGCATGCGCGACGACCCGCCACGCCCGCTCGAGCAGCGCGACATCATCGTCGTCGCTCCGTACAACGCGCAGAAGCAGCTCGTCCACGACGAGCTGTCTGCGGCGGGATACGGCGATGTCGCCGTCGGCACCGTCGACAACTTCCAGGGGAAGGAGGCGGTCGTGTCGGTCACGTCGCTCGCCGCGTCCAGCGGGCGGGACGCACCGCGCGGGCCGGAGTTCCTGCTGCTGCAGAATCGACTCAACGTCGCCATCTCCCGGGCGAAGAGCGTCGCCTACCTGGTGCACTCGCCTGCGCTGCTCGACGACCTGCCCTGGACTGCTGAGGGCGTCGCGCGCTTGAGCGCCTTCGCGCATCTCGTCGGCGCCGACCGCGAGTGATGGGCGACGCCGTGCACGCTGTCGCCGACATCCTTCGTGCCTCTTCGTTCGCCTCTGGGGCGCTGCCACCCTCTCCGAGTCGCGGGGGAGAGGGGCCTACCGAGCGGTGCTGGCCGAACGGCTGCGGCTCGGCGCGGAGTTCGGCGCGACGACCGCGCTCGTCAAGGGTCGCATCGCCACCTCCGCGCCGATCCTCGCCCGTGCGGGATTCCAGCACTTCGGTGATGAACGCGGCTACGTGCTCACCGTCTGAGGCGAGAAGCCACTTCTCGCGTGGGAAACCCGCACCCGACCGGTTTCGGATGCGGGATGTGGTCTCTCAGTGGCGTCGACCGGCGCGGTGACCGCCGACACGTGTCAGACCGTGCCGTAGAGGCGGTCGCCGGCGTCGCCGAGCCCGGGCACGATGTAGCCCTTCTCATTCAGGCGCTCGTCCAGCGCGCCCAGCACGAGGGTCACATCGGCGTCGCCGACCATCTTCTCGATCGCCGCGACACCCTCGGGGGTGCCGAGCAGGCAGATCGCGGTGACGTTCTTCGCACCGCGATCGAAGAGGAACTGGATCGCCGCGGCCAGCGAGCCGCCGGTGGCGAGCATCGGATCGATGGCGAAGCACTGCCGGTCGCTGAGGTCGTCGGGCAGTCGCTCGGCGTAGGTCGTCGGCTCGAAGGTCTCCTCGTCGCGCACCATGCCGAGGAACCCGACCTCGGCGGTGGGGATCAGCTTGACCAGGCCCTCGAGCATCCCGAGACCCGCGCGCAGGATCGGCACCACGATCGGGCGCGGCTCGGCGATCTTCACCCCCGTCGTCGTCGTGACCGGGGTCTTCACCTCGATCGGTTCGACCTTGACGTCACGCGTCGCCTCGTAGGCGAGCAGCGTCACCAGCTCCTCGGTCAGCTGACGGAAGACCGGAGATGAGGTCCTCTCATCCCGCAGCACGGTGAGCTTGTGAGTGATGAGCGGGTGATCGGCCACATGAACGCGCATGGGTACAGATTACTTGCCGACCGTATGCGCACCAGCACGGGCGGCGCGGCGCTTCTTCTCGGCGGCGTTGATGCGCTTGGCGTTCGCCGCCACGACCACCGATCCGATCAGAGCCGGAAGCGTCATCAGCATGATCACGAGTGCGGGGCTGTTGTCCATGTCTTCACGCTACGGGCGCGCGGGCGGTTCATCATCCCTCTCACGGGGGAGATTCCCGGCTCCGCCGGGCGGCGGATGGATGCGGCGGGTGCCGCTCAGCGCCGTGTCTCGAAGAACGCCCGCAGCTGCGCCGTCGCCTCGTCGGCCCGGATGCCCCCGACGACCTCAGCGCGATAGGGCAGGCGCCGGTCGCGCAGCACGTCGTACATCGAACCCGCCGCGCCCGCCTTGTCGTCCCAGGCGCCGAACACGACGCGGCCGATGCGGGCCTGCAGGATCGCGCCCGCACACATGATGCACGGCTCGAGGGTCACCACGAGGGTGTGCTGCTCGAGGTTCCACACGCCGTGCTTCTCGGCGGCAGCGCGCAGCGCGATGATCTCGGCGTGTGCGGTCGGATCGTGCGTCTGCTGGCGGAGGTTGCGCCCTTCGCCGATGACGGCGCCGCGGGCATCCAGTACCACTGCCCCCACCGGCACGTCGCCGGCTGCACCCGCCTCGGCGGCGAGCACGAGGGCACGACGCATCGCATCGAGGTCCGCGGCGGTCATGGATGCGAGCCTAGCCTCCGGGCGTCGGCAGGTCCCATCTGGTCGCATCGAGCGGGGTGAGGCGGCCATATGGGCCGACTGGCCGAAGCGGCCGACAGGATCAGTCCGACGACGGGAAGACGAACGCGTCGGTCGAGGGCTCGGGATCGAGCGCCGGCCGGTACACGTCGGGCTCGAGGTAGATCACGCGGGCGGCGGGAACGGCATCCCGGATCCGGCTCTCGATCTCGTCGATGTCGGCGGCCGCCTCGCGCACCGTCTTGTCGGACGTGAGGGCGATCTTCGCCGCGACCATCAGCTCGTCGGGACCGAGGTAGAGGGTCTTGATGTGGATCAGCTTCTCGACGTCGGGACCACCGACGATGGCGTCGACGATGCGGTCGTGATCCGCGCGGCTCGCGCCCTCGCCGATGAGCAGGCTCTTCGTCTCGATCGCCAGGACGATCGCGATCGCGATCAGCAGCAGACCGATCATCAGCGTGCCCAGCGCATCGAACAGCGGGTCGCCGGTGATCAGCGTGAGGCCCACCCCGAACAGGGCGAAGGTCAGGCCGACGAGCGCACCGGTGTCCTCGAGCAGCACCACGGGCAGCTCGGGAGCTTTCGACCGGCGGATGAACGAGACCCACGACTGGCCGGGCTCGCGCACGGCGTTGCTCTCGCGCACGGCGGTGCGGAGCGACATCGACTCGAGCACGATCGCGACCAGCAGCACCGCCAGCGGCAGCCACCACCACGTCTGGTCGATCTCGTGCGGGTCGACGATCTTGTTCACGCCCTCGTACACCGCGAACAGGCCACCGAGCGAGAACAGGATGATCGACACGACGAAGGCCGACACGTACCGTTCGCGGCCGTACCCGAACGGGTGCGAGCGGTCCGCCTCCTGGGCGGCCCTGCGGTTGCCGAGCATGAGGAGCAGCTGGTTGCCCGAGTCGGCCACCGAGTGGATCGCCTCGGCGAGCATCGACGCCGACCCGGACAGCGCCCACGCGAGGAACTTCGCGAGGGCGATGCCCAGGTTCGCAAGGAAAGCCGCGATGATCGCCTTGGTGCCGCCGGATGCGCTCATGGCCCGAGTCTACGACGGCGACGCCCGCGTCTCACGGGTGGCTCGGCGCCTCGCCGGATGCGCTCGTAGGATGGGCGGCATGGCCGATTCCCTCCCCGCACTCGCCTTCCTCGGAGCAGGTTCGATGGGAGGTGCGATCCTGCAGGGCGTCGTCGCGTCCGGCGCCCCAGTCGACGGGGGGATCGTCGCGACCAACCGCACGCGAGAGAAGGCGGATGCCCTGGCATCCCTCGCCGGGGTGACCAGCATCGCGCTCGACGAGAACCCCGCCGGCAACACCGAGGCGGTCGCCGCTGCGCGCATCATCCTCGTGGGCGTCAAGCCGGCCATGGTGCCCGACCTGCTGCGCGAGATCGCGCCGGCGCTGCGCGACGACGCGATCGTGGTGAGCCTCGCCGCCGGCGTCACTCTCGCGACCTTCACCGAGGTGCTCGGCGAGAAGGTGCACACGGTGCGCTCGATGCCCAACACCCCCGCGACGGTCGGCCGAGCCGTGACCGGCATCGCCGGCGGCCCCGCGGCGACCGACGACGACATGGCGCTCGTGCGCGCGCTGTTCGATAAGGTCGGCGCGGTGATCGAGGTGCCCGAGTCGCAGATCGACGCGCTGTCGACCGTCTCGGGATCCGGCCCCGCCTACGTGTTCCTGCTGATCGAGAAGCTCACGAACGCGGCGCGTGGGATGGGGTTCTCGGATGCCGATGCCCGCCTCATGTCCGAGCAGACGTTCATCGGCGCCGCGGCCCTGCTCGCGGCGTCCGGCGAAGACCCCGCCGAGCTGCGCCGTCGGGTCACCAGCCCGAAGGGCACCACCGAGCGGGCGGTGGCCGTGCTGCAGGATGCCCGGCTCGACGACGTCTTCGCAGAGGCGACGGCCGCCGCGCTCGCGCGCGCGAAGGAGCTGGCCGCCGGCGCCTGAGGCCTGGTGACGCTCTGCGGTCGGGCCGGGACTCACCCGGCGTAGGCGTGCGGCTACCGGTCGAGGCCGGCGAAGCGCTCGATGTCGACGTTGGTGCCCGAGACGATGATGAGGTCGTGGTTGGTGACCACCGTGTTCGCCTCGGCGTAGCGGAACGGCTTGCCGGGGCTCTTCACACCCACGACGGTCACGTTGTACTTGGAGCGCACGCCCGACTCGTTCAGTCGCACCCCGCGGATGAACTTCGGCGGGTACATCTTCGCGAGCACGAAGTCGTCATCGAAGCGGATGAAGTCGAGCATCCGCCCGCTGACCAGGTGCGCGACGCGCTCGCCGGCCTCGCGCTCGGGGTAGATGACGTGGTTCGCGCCGACGCGCGCGAGGATCTTGCCGTGCGACTGCGAGACCGCCTTCGCCCAGATCTGCGGCACCTTCAGGTCGACGAGGTTCGCCGTGATCAGCACGGACGCCTCGATGAGCGACCCGACGGCGACGACCGCGACCTGGAAGTCCTGCGCGCCGATCTGCCGCAGGGCGTCGATGTTGCGAGCATCCGCCTGCACGGTGTGGGTGACCCGCTCCGACCACTTCTGCACGAGACCGAGATCGCCGTCGATCGCGAGCACCTCGCGGTCGAGCCGGTCGAGCTCCCCGGCGCAGGCGGCGCCGAAGCGGCCGAGTCCGATCACGAGCACCGGGGCGTCGCCCCGCACCATCTCAACCAACGATCGGCCTTTCGACGGGCAGCGAATAGAGCTGCGATCGGGAGGTCGCGGCGACCGCCGCGGCGAGTGTCACTGTACCAACGCGCCCCATGAAGATCGTCGCGGCGAGAACGTAGCTCGCGGAATCCGGGAGCTCGGCGGTCAGGCCCGAGCTGAGGCCGACGGTGCCGAACGCGGAGATGACGTCGAAGAGCACGTCGATGACGTCTGCCTTGGTGAGCTGGGCGATGATCACCGTCGAGAGGGCGACGACGGTCGCGCCCCAGGCGACGACCGACAGGGCGACGCGCTGCACGTCCGACGGGATGCGTCGGCCGTACACCTCGACCGACTGGCGTCCCTTCGCCTCGGACCACACCGCGATGGCGAGAACGGCGAGCGTGGTCACCTTGATGCCACCGGCGGTGGATGCCGAGCCGCCGCCGACGAACATGAGCATGCACGCGACGAGCATCGACGACCCGTTCAGATCGGACATCTCGATGACGTTGAACCCGCCCGAGCGTGTCATCGCCGACAGGAAGAACGCGTTCATGGTCGTCTCGCCGGCGTCCATGGATCCGAACGTGGCCGGGTTGTCGAACTCGAGAAGCAGGAAGACCGCGGCGCCCAGCACGAAGAGCAGCCCGGTGGTGATGAGGGTGAGCTTCGAGTGCAGCGACCAGCGCTTCACGTGCCACACGTGCTTGGCGAGGGTGTAGATCACCGGGAACCCGATGCTGCCCAGGAACATGCTGATCATCAGGATGGTCAGCACGAGGTAGTCGTCGGCGAACACGGTCACGCCGCCGGCGTTGGGGGTGAACCCCGTGTTGGTGAACGACATTGCGGCGTAGTACGGCGCCTCCCACAGGGCGGCGAACGGGTCGATGCCCGCCCACACCAGCGCGGGGTACAGCATCAGCGCGACGCTGAGCTCGATCACCAGCGTCGACAGTGCGACCGTGGTGAGCAGCTGGCCGACCTCGCCGAGCCGCACGGTCTGGCTCTCGTTCACCGGACCGCCGTGCGCGCGCATCGGGTTGGTGTCTCCGGCCGCGAGCAGCTTGGCGCGCAGCCCGAGGCGCTTCGAGATGACCATGCCCATCACCGACGCGAGGGTCAGCACGCCCATGCCGCCGATGTTCACGCCGATGAACAGCAGCACGTTGCCGAACGGCGACCAGTGGCTGGCCATGTCGACCGTCGAGAGCCCCGTGACGCAGATCGTCGACATCGCGGTGAACAGCGCGTCGCTCAGCGGCGTGACGGTGCCCTCCGCCGAGGAGAGGGGCAGCGACAGAAGACCGGTGAACAGCAGGATGAGCGAGGCGAAGATGATGATCGCGAAGCGCGAGGGCGACGAGGTCACCAGGTGCCTGACCCGTCTGCCGAAACCGCGCAGTGTCTCCTGCGGGGACGATGCCGACGCGATGCCCGACATCGCTCCCCTCTCCGCCGACGTCGTTCGCCGAGCCTCCGTCATGGTACTCCCGTGCGGCGCCTACTACCCTGAGGGGATGACCGACATCTTCGACGTGATCGCGGACGGCACGAGGCGAGACATCCTTCGGCTGCTGCTGAGCGAGTCGGCCGAGGGCGACGGCGGCACCAGCGTGACGCAGATCGTCAGTCAGCTGGGCATCAGCCAGCCGACCGTGTCGAAGCACCTCAAGGTGCTGCGCGAGGCGAACCTCGTGACCGTGCGGGAAGAAGGCCAGCGCCGCTTCTACAGCCTCTCCGTGGGTCCGCTCGAAGAAGTCGACGACTGGCTCGTGCCGTTCCTGATCGACGCGTACGGCGATCAGGCCCCGATGATCGACATCCCGTTCGCCCCGCTGCCGGCCGCGACGGCCCACGCGGCCGAGGTCGTCGGCCGCGCCGCCGCCTCGGCGAAGCACGTCGTCACGTCGGCGCTGCGCAAGCTCGGCACGTAGCTGCCAGTCACATCCGTCTCACGTGTTTACAGCCGTCGCAGCAACCCCATATGCTGTGCTTCAGCAGAAAGGGGTGCTGGGGATGCCCGACGTTCACGATGTTCGATTCCTGACGGTGGCCGAGGTCGCCGAGATCATGCGCGTGTCCAAGATGACCGTGTATCGCCTCGTGCACGCGGGTGAGCTGCCGGCGATCCGCTTCGGGCGCAGCTACCGCGTTCCCGAGTCGGCGGTCGCCGACGCCCTGCGCACCCCGAACGCCGATGTCGGCTGACCGCCGATTCGGGCGGCGTGCGAGCATTTGATAGAATCGTCCGAGGCATTTTTTCCGTGCCCGTACCCGGGTGCCGTTTCCATGGCATCCAACCCCTGACTTAGTGAGGTTTCCGTGGGTTCAGTCATCAAGAAGCGCCGCAAGCGCATGGCGAAGAAGAAGCACCGCAAGCTGCTTCGCAAGACTCGCCACCAGCGCCGCAACAAGAAGTAAGCGGCACGACACCGAGCGCCCCTCATGGCTCCTGAGCCTGTCGAAGGGGCGCTTCGTGTCTGCGGCGACAGAAGGAGAACCGTGAAGACGATCACCGTCGACCAGCTCGCTCAGCGAGAGGGCGTGCCCCTGATCGATGTGCGCGAGCGCCATGAGTTCGAGGCCGGGCACGTGCCCGGCGCACTCAACCTGCCGATGTCGGAGCTGGGCGGGCGCCTGGACGAGCTGCCCGGCGAGGCGTTCGATGTGATCTGCGAGCTGGGCGGCCGCTCGGCTCGCGTGGTCGAGGCGCTGACCGAGCGCGGACACGACGCGACCAACGTCGAGGGCGGCACCGCCGCCTGGGTGGCGCAGGGTCGTCCGGTCGCGCAGTGACCACCCTCACGATCATCGGCAAGCCCGACTGCCACCTGTGCGAGGTCGCGAGCGAGGTGGTCGACGCCGTCGTCGCCGAGATGCCGGATGCCGCGGCTGAGCGTCTCGAGATCGTCGAGAAGTCCATCGCGGACGACCCCGCGCTCTACGAGCGGTGGTGGGAGAAGATCCCCGTCCTGCTGATCGACGGCGAGCTGCACACGCACTGGCGCGTCTCGCCGGATCGGCTCCGTCAGGCACTCGAGGAGGCCATGAAGTGATCCGTCATGTCGTCAGCTGGAAGCTGGCCGCGGAGGATGCCGCCGTGCGCGCCGAGCAGGCCGCCGAGGTCGCTCGTCGTCTGAACGCGCTGATGGGCGTCGTGCCCGAGCTGCGCGCGGTGTCGGCCGGCGCCAACATCGCTCACCCCGACGTCAACTGGGATGTCACGCTGGTCGCCGATGTGGATTCGCTCGACGCGCTCGAGGCGTACCAGGTGCACCCGGCGCACAAGGAGGCCGGCGCGTACATCAAATCGGTCGTCGCATCCCGGGTCGCCGTCGACTTCGAGATCTGATCCGTCCTGCCTTGCAACGCAAATGTGATGGCATCACGGCCCCGGGCTGCCACGATGTTCCGACCCGCGTGACAAGATGAGTTCACCCCGCCCGCGGGCGCAAGCCCCCGTCACGAAGGAGTGGCCATGAAGCGCCGTCCTCTCATCCTCGGCACAGCCATCGCCGCTGCTGCCGTCCTCGCTCTGTCCGGCTGCGCGAGCAGCGAGAACGGATCCGACGCAGACACGCCGGCATCCGGCTCCGGTGGTGCGGACTACGGTCTGGTCACGGACGGCACGCTGACGGTCTGCTCCGACATCCCGTACCCGCCCTTCGAGTTCGAGGGGGGCGACAACGGCACCGGGTACACCGGATTCGACATCGACCTGCTCGACGCGATCTCGAAGAAGCTCGACCTGAAGCTCGCGGTGCAGGACACCGGGTTCGAGGCGCTGCAGTCCGGCGCCACGCTGCTCGCCGGCACCTGCGACCTCGGTGCGTCTGCCATGACGATCACCGAGGAGCGCAAGGCGAACATCGACTTCTCCGACCCCTACTACGACTCGCTGCAGTCGCTGCTGGTGCGCGCCGACTCCGACATCAAGAGCATCGACGACCTCGACGGCAAGAACGTCGGCGTGCAGCAGGGCACCACCGGCGAGATCTACGCCAAGGAGAACGCCAAGGGCGCCGAGCTCGTGCAGTACCCCTCCGACGGAGAGCTGTGGCCGGCCATGCAGTCGGGCCAGATCGACGCGATCCTGCAGGATCAGCCGGTGAACCTCGTGCACGAGAAGGCGGACTCCGACTACACGATCGTCGAGACCTACGAGACCGACGAGTCGTACGGCTTCGCCTTCGCGAAGGGCGAGAAGGCCGAGCTGCGCGAGGCGATCGACGACGCGCTGCAGGAGCTGCGCGACGAGGGCGAGTACGACAAGATCTACGACTCGTACTTCGCCGCCAACTGATCCCCACGGAAGGCATCCGACGATGGCGCTGAAGCGCAGAACGAGAACGCTGCTGTATCGCGTGACGATGTACGTCATCTTCTTCGCGGTCGTCGCTGCAGTGGCCTTCTCGATCAACTGGCAGCGGGCGATCCCGCAGTTCTTCAATCTCGAGGTGGCGGCGAAGCTCTTCCCCGACATCATCCTGATCGGACTGCGCAACACGATCCTGTTCACCCTGATCGCGTTCACCGGCGGGGTGCTGCTGGGCATCGTCCTGGCGCTGATGAAGCTGTCGAGCATCGGCCTGTTCCGCTGGGTCGCGACGGGCTGGATCGAGCTCTTCCGCGGGCTGCCTGCGCTGCTGACGATCTTCTCGGTGGCCTTCATCGTGCCGATCGTGTTCGGCTGGAAGGTTCCCGGCGGGCCGGTCGGCGCCGGTCTGCTCGGCCTCATCCTGGTGGCCTCGGCGTACATCGCCGAGGTCATCAGGTCGGGCATCCAGGCCGTCCCGAAGGGGCAGACCGAGGCCGCCCGCTCGCTGGGCATGTCGCCGATGAAGACGATGTTCTGGATCATCCTGCCGCAGGGCTTCCGCATCATCATCCCGCCGATGACGAACGAGCTGGTGCTGCTGCTCAAGGACACCTCGCTCGTCTTCATCGCGGGAAGCTACATCTGGTCGAAGGAGCTCACCACCTTCGCCCGCGACGCGAACTCGGCGAACGCCAACGCGACGCCGCTGATCGTGGCCGCGCTGCTGTACCTGGTGGTGACCATTCCTCTCACGCGGTTCACCGCGTGGCTGGAACGACGGATGGCGAAGGAACGATGAGCACCGATCTGATCGACGTGCACGCCCCTGTGATCGAGGTGCAGGCGCTGGTCAAGGCGTTCGGCGACAACGTCGTGCTCAAGGGCATCGACCTCACCGTGTACACCGGCGAAGTCGTGTGCATCATCGGTCCGTCGGGCTCGGGAAAGTCGACGCTGCTGCGCTCGGTGAACCTGCTCGAGGAGCCCACCGACGGCCGGGTGCTCATCGAGGGGATCGACGTCACCGATCCCGAGACCGACATCGACCGGGTGCGTCAGCGCATCGGCATGGTGTTCCAGAGCTTCAACCTCTTCCCGCACCTGTCGGTGCTCGGCAACCTCACCGTCGCGCAGCGACGCGTGAAGAAGCGAGGCAAGGAGGAGGCCGAGCAGGTCGCCCGCGAGATGCTCGAGCGTGTGGGTCTGGCGGAGAAGGCGGATGCCTTCCCCAGCCACCTCTCCGGCGGTCAGCAGCAGCGTGTCGCGATCGCGCGTGCGCTGTGCATGAACCCCGACATGATGCTCTTCGACGAGCCGACCTCGGCTCTCGACCCCGAGCTGGTCGGCGAGGTGCTGCAGGTCATGCGCACGCTTGCCGACGAGGGGATGACGATGCTCGTCGTCACGCACGAGATGGGCTTCGCCCGTGAGGTCGGCTCGCGCCTGATCTTCATGGACGGCGGCCACATCCTCGAGCAGGGCGACCCGCGTGAGGTGCTGGCGAACCCGCAGCACCCCCGCACGCAGGACTTCCTCTCCCGCGTGCTCTGAGCCGCGAAGCCCGCCCCGTCGTGTGCGGCGAGGACGCGCCGATCTGACATCCTGAACTGTGATGGAGATCGGCGCGTTCCTCGGCCTCGAGCAGCTCACCTGGGGCGTGCTCGTCCTCGTCGTCGTCGCCGCGTTCGGCGCGGGATGGATCGACGCGGTCGTCGGCGGCGGGGGACTGCTGCAGCTGCCCGCCGTGCTGCTGATCCCCGGCATCACCCCGGTGCAGGCGTTGGCCACGAACAAGCTCGGCTCGATCTTCGGCACGGCGACGAGCAGCGTGACGTACTACCGCCGGGCCAGACCCGACATCCGCACCGCCCTGCCGATGGCGGCGATCGCTTTGGCCGGCTCATTCGGCGGAGCCGCCGTGGCGACCGTGCTTCCGGCATCCGCCTTCAAACCCATCATCGTGGTGGCGCTGCTGGCCGTCGCCCTGTTCACCGCGTTCAAGCCGCAGCTGGGCGCGGCGACCGCGCTGCGCTTCTCGGGGCATCGCCACCACGTCACGGCCGGCGCCGCCGGCCTGGTGATCGGCTTCTACGACGGTCTGATCGGGCCGGGCACGGGCACGTTCCTCGTGATCACGCTCGTCGCGCTGCTGGGCTACGACTTCCTGCAGGCGAGTGCGAAGGCGAAGATCGTGAACTTCGCCACCAACGCCGGAGCGCTGATCCTGTTCATCCCGCACGGCGCGGTGCTGTGGCTGCTGGGGCTCATCCTCGGCGTCGCGAACACGGCAGGCAGCTACCTCGGCTCCCGCATGGCGATCTCCCGCGGATCGGGTTTCATTCGCGTCGTGTTCCTCGGCGTGGTGATCCTGCTGATCGCGAAGCTCGGCGTGGATGTGTGGAACGAGAACGTCGCACCCCTGCTCGCGACCGGGTGATGGCGGGCATCCGAACCGGGCATCCGGGTCACCGTCCGGACACGACCCTTGCCACCACCGGTGTCTTCCCGCGTAGACTCCGAACTGCGCTCTGTCGGGCGCGCCAGTGCTTCCACGGAGGAGGGACGATGAGGTCACTAGGCACGAAGCGGATCCTGATCGGATTCGCGGGTCTCACGGCGGCGGCGGTCGCTCTCAGCGGATGCTCGGGATCGGGGGATCCGGGCGACGGCGACAAGGTCACCCTCGAGGTGCAGTCGGCGATGGGAGACGGCACGCCCCGATACGAGGCGCTCAGCGCGCTCGCCGAGGCGTACGAGAAGGACAACCCCGACGTCAAGATCGACGTCGTCGCGCTGGGCAGCGACTACGAGGGCGACATGAAGGTGCGGATGGGGTCGGGCGATCTGCCCGACATCTGGGCCACGCACGGGTGGTCGCTGCTGCGCTACAGCGAGTTCCTCGAGCCGCTCGACGAGCAGGGGTGGGCCGACCAGCTGAACCCGGTGCTCCACTCGACGATGAAGAACGACGACGGCGAGTTCTTCGCTCTTCCGCTGACAACCGACGTCGCCGGCATCCTGTACAACAAGACCGTGCTCGAGGAGGCGGGGATCGACCCCGCATCGCTCGGCACCATCGACGCGTTCGACGACGCGCTCGCGAAGATCAAGGGCGCAGGGGTCGTGCCGATCTCGAGCTCGGGCAAGGACGACTGGTTCGCCGGCAACGTCGCCGACTGGCTCGGCTCGGGGGCGTTCGACGAGGCCGAGTCGGAGAAGCTCACGGACGGGGAGTTCGTCGACAGCGGATTCGAGGCCCTGTTCAGCACGCTCGAGGAGTGGGCGAAGGCCGGGTACTTCAACCCCGACTTCTCGTCTGCGACCAGCGATGACATCGCGACCGCGCTCGGACAGGGCACGACCGCGTTCGTGATGATCCAGAACACCCTCGCCCTCGGTGCCAGGGAGTTCGTACCCGACGCGCAGATCGGGTTCATGCCGGTGCCGGCCATCAACGGCGACGACGAGTACCTGATCGGCGGCGAGGGCGTCGCGCTGGGTGCCTGGCGCGACGGCGAGAACAAGGAGGAGGCACTCGACTTCCTCGACTTCCTCGCCGAGCCGGAGAACATCGGCCGCTTCGCCAGCGAAGACGGAAACCCCGCGGGCCTCACCGACATCGACGTCGACCTCGGTGACCTCTCCGACAGCTACGAGCAGTTCTTCACCCCGGGAGAGGTGCGCATGGTGCCGTACTTCGACCGCGCATACCTGCCCAACGGCATGTGGAACACGCTGATCTCGACGACGTCCGGCATCGTCACCGGGCAGACCACGGTCGACTCGGCGGTGAAGCAGGTCGAGGCGGAGTTCGGCACGCTGTACGGGCAGCAGTAGGCCACGCGAGAGGTGACTTCACGCTCGACGGGGATCTTCCCGCGCCGACTCAACTGGTTCTACGTGCCGGCGCTCGTGCTGTTCGCGGTGTTCTCGATCTACCCGCTGATCAGCGGCATCAGCCTGTCGCTGACGAACTGGAACGGGTACAGCCGCGACAAGGCGTTCGTCGGGTTCGACAACTACCTGCGTCTGCTCGACGACGAGGTGTTCCGCACCGCGCTGGTCAACACGCTCATCTACGGGGTGGGCAGCACCGTCATCCAGCAGGTGCTCGGACTGAGTCTCGCCGTCGTGCTCGACCGCATCGTGCGCGGGGCCGCCCTGCTGCGGGCCGTCATCTACCTGCCGGTGCTGGTGTCGCCGGTGGTGCTGGGCACGATGTACTACCTGATCTTCCGCTACAACAACGGTGCGCTGAACGACGTGCGCGCCCTGTTCGCGGCGGAGCAGGTCGCCTGGCTGTCGGATGCCGGGTTCGCCATCCCGGCGATCGTCGTCGTCAACTCGCTGCAGTTCGTCGGCATCTCGATGGTCATCTACCTCGCCGGTCTGCAGGGCGTGCCGGCCGAGTACCACGAAGCCGCGCAGCTCGACGGCGCCAGCTGGTGGCAGGGCTTCCGCAGCATCACCGTGCCGCTGCTGCAGCCGGCTTTCGCGACGAGCATCGTGCTGAACCTGATCGGCGGGCTGAAGCTGTTCGACGTCGTGCAGGTGCTCACCGGCGGCGGGCCCGGTCAGTCCACGCACTCGGTGTCGACGCTCATCGGCGAGACGTACTTCTCGAATCAGGCGGCCGGGTACTCGGCAGCGATCGGCGTCGTGCTGTTCATCCTGATCGTCGCTGTGACGTTCGTGCTGAACACGCTGCTCGACCGGAAGCGGGTGGAGCTGTGAAGAACACGGCCACACCGTCGAAGGTGCTCATCTATGCGGGTCTGGCGCTCATCGCCGTGCTGCAGCTGCTGCCGTTCTACTTCGGGCTCACCACCGCCTCCAAACCCAAGACCGACCTCTCGTCGCCCTGGATCTTCCCCGGTGAGGTGCACTGGACCAACTTCGCCACGGCGATACAGCAGGGGAACATCCTGCAGGCCATCGGCAACAGCGCACTCGTGACGGTCGTGTCGACGGTGCTCGTGTGCGTGCTCGGCGCGCTGACCGCGTACCCGCTCGCACGCCGGGTCACGCGCGGCAACCGGCTGATCTACGCCTGCTTCATCAGCCTGATCATGATCCCGCCGCTGTCGGTGCTCGTGCCGCTGTACACGCTCATGAAGGACCTCGGCGGGCTGAACACCCACTGGGGCATCATCGTGCTGATGGTCACCGGCAACCTGCCCCTCGCGGTGTTCCTGTACACCGCGTTCATGCGCAGCCTGCCCGTGTCGATCGAGGAGGCGGCGACGGTCGACGGCGCAGGTCCGATGCAGGTGCTGTTCCGGGTCGTGTTCCCCATGCTGCGGCCGGTCACCGCCACCGTCGCGATCCTCGCGGGGGTCGGCATCTGGAACGAGTTCGCGTTGAGCACGTATTTCCTGCGCACCGACGAGACCCGCACGATCGCCCCGGCCGTCGCCGGGTTCTTCGCGGCGCAGGGCAGCAACCCGGGCGCCGCGGCGGCGGCATCCGTGCTCTCGGTCGTGCCCGTGCTGGTCGCCTACCTGTTCCTGCAGCGCAGCTTCATCAAGGGGATGGTCGCCGGCTCGCTGAAGTGAGCCCGACGTCAGCGCGCCGGCACGGCGACGTGCAGCCGACGTGGCGATCCGACGCGGCCGAGACGCTCGTGGCCTCAGACCTTCTCGCGTACGGCGACCGGGACGGGATCGATGGTGAGGAAGACGCGCTCGCCGAAGAAGGGATGCGCGTGCGCGTCGTGCTGCACGCGCACCCGCTCGCCCGAGTCGGTGCGAACCAGAGTGCGGCGGATGCTGCCCAGGAACGTGCTCTCCTCGACGACGCCGGCGGTCGCGGCATCCGCCTCGCCGGTGAAGCGCAGGTTCTCGGGACGCAGGTGCACGTCGACAGCGCCGGTGGCGGGCGCGTTCGTGGGAAGCGACCGCCCCCACACGGCGACCGTGTCGCCGGATGCCACACCCGAGACGACGCTCGACAGCCCGATGAACGACGCGACGTGCGCGGTCGCGGGGCGCAGGTACAGCTCCTCGGGTGTGCCGATCTGGTCGATGCGGCCGGCGTCCATCACCGCGATCCGGTCGGAGACGGCCAGGGCCTCCTCCTGATCGTGCGTCACGAAGACGGTCGTGATTCCCAGGCGCAGCTGGATGCGGCGGATCTCGTCGCGCAGCTGCACGCGCACCTTGGCGTCCAGCGCCGAGAGCGGCTCGTCGAGCAGCAGCACGCGCGGCTCGGTGACGAGCGCCCGGGCGAGCGCGACCCGCTGCTGCTGCCCGCCGGAGAGCTGGTGCGGGAAGCGGTCGGCGAAGGCTTCCAGGCCGACGAGGGCGAGCGCGTCGAGCGCCCGCCGGGCGGCCGCGGCCTTGCCCACGCCACGCCGGCGCAGTCCGAACGCGGTGTTGCCGGCGACGTCGAGGTGCGGGAACAGCGAGTACGCCTGGAACACCATGCCGATGTCGCGCCTGTTGGTGGGGACGCGCGACACGTCCTGACCGCCCAGCAGCACGGCGCCGACGTCCGCATGCTCCAAGCCGGCCAGCACACGCAGGGCGGTGGTCTTGCCGCAGCCGGAGGGCCCGAGCAGCGACACGAACTCGCCCGGCGCGATGTCGAGGTCGACACCGTGCAGCACCCGGTGCGCACCGTAGCTCTTCTCGATGCCGTGGAACTGCACACGCGTGCCCTCACCCGCCTCGGCGAGCAGCACGTTGTCCGCGGTGGCGGGAAGGGGACTCGGGGAGGTCATTGGTCAGCCTTTCGGTTGCCGCGCGCGACGCGGCCGATGATGAGCAGCAGCAGGAAGCAGAACAGCAGCGCGAGCAGCGTGAAGATCGCCGGCACGTAGGCATCCTGCTTCTGCACGACGATCATCGCGGTCTGGAACACCTGCCGGTTCAGCAGCGACGCGATCGTGAACTCGCCCAGCACGACGGCGATCGAGATGAGGGATGCCGAGAGCAGCCCCTGACGCAGGTTCGGCGCCAGCACCCTGACGACCACGGTCGGCCAGTTCGCGCCGAGCGAGCGCGCGGCCTCGGAGAGCGTGCGCAGGTCGGCGGCGTCGATCGATGCCTGGATCGCACGGTACGCGAACGGCAGCACGGTGATGCCGTAGGCGAAAGCGAGCGTCCACGTGCCGGTGCCGAGCGTGCGCCCGATCTGCAGGTAGATCGGAGAGAGGCCGACGACGAGCACGATCGCGGGGATCGAGATCGGCAGAAGCGCCGCGAACTCGAAGACCGGCGTCAGTTTCGGGAAGCGCAGGTTCACGAGGATCATCGTCGGCGCGAGCAGCACCAGCACGATCACCACGGTGACGACCGCGAGGACGAGCGAGTTGCCCAGGCCCGTCCAGATCGGCTTGATCGCCGCCGACGCCGCAGGATCCACCAGCGCCGCCCAGCGCGCGAAGGACAGGCCGCCCTCCCGGTCGCGCAGCGTGTAGAGGAAGGTCGCGACCAGCGGGATCGCGAAGAAGGCGCCGATCAGGATGCCGATGATCCACCGCGTCGCGGGGGAGGGTGCGATGCGGTTCACGACCGCCACCTCGCCGCGCGGCGCTGGATGAGCGAGTACAGCCCCATCACGACGCCGACGATGACGATCATGCCGAGCGCGAGCGCTCCGGCGAGATTCTCGCGGCCGAGCACGGTCTCGCTGGTGAGCGCCGCGCGGATCTGCAGCGGCACGATCTGCGATCCCTGGCTGGCCAGCGCCGCGGCGGTCGCGTATGACGAGAACGCGTTGGCGAACAGCAGCAGCAGGCTGGCGAGGAACGACGGGGCGAGCACCGGGATGCCGACGCGCACCCAGAATCCGAGCCGGGTGCCGCCGAGAGTGAGGTTCGCCTCCGCCCACTGCGGTTTGAGTGCCGCGAGTGCCGGCATGAACGTGATCACCATGAGGGGCACCTGGAAGTAGATGTAGGGGAGGATGAGGCCGGGGACGTCGTAGAGCCACACGCCGTCCGCGAAGATGTCCACACCGAAGGTGTCCTCGAGCAGCACGGTGACGACGCCCTGCAGGCCGATCGTCGCGATGAACGCGAACGCGAGCATGACGCCGCCGAACTGCGCGAGGACGCCGGCCGCGGCATCCACCGTCTGGCGCACGGCGCCCTGCGGGTTCATTCCCAGCATGGCGTAGCAGACCAGGGCGCCCGCCAGCGCGCCGATGACGGCGGTCAGCAGCGACAGCGACGCGGAGTTCGCGAACGTGTTCAGGACGACCGGATCGACGAGTGCGGTGATGTTCGTCCAGGTGAAGACGCCGTCCTCGTCGACGAGGCCCGAGCCGATCGCGAGGAGCGTCGGCACGGCCAGGAACAGCACCACGTAGACGCCGAAGGGAACCAGCCCCAGCCACGCCCAGGACAGACCCGACCGCCGGGCCGTCGGCGACGGCCCGGCGGTGGCGGGGGCGGATGCCGCGGCATCCGCCCCCGTGATCAACGCGGTCACTGAACCGTCACGGCCCACTTCTCGCCGAGCAGCGTGCCGGCATCCGTCGACTGCTTCTCGGCCGGGACGACCGTCTCGGCGGGGACCTCGGGCAGCGCGGCCGCGAGCTCCTCGTCGATCGTGCCCGCTGCGGTCATGGCCTCCATGCGCGCCGGACGGGCGCCGCCCTTCAGCCACAGGTTCTGCACGTCGTCGCTGTAGAGGAACTCCTGCCACAGACGAGCCGCAGCCGGGTGCGGGGCGTCCTTGTTGATGGCCTGGTTGTAGTACGAGGCGTAGCCGACGCCGTCGAGCACGACGACCTTCCAGTCGGGGTTGTCCTTGCCCGCCGCAGTGTTCAGGTAGTCCCAGTCGAAGACGACCGGGGTCTCGCCGCTGGTGATGGTCGCGGGGGTCACGTCGACCTTGAGGAAGTTGCCGGCCTTCTGCAGCTCCCCGAAGAACTCGATTCCGGGGGTGTAGTCGTCGAGGTCCCCACCGGACTGCACGGTGGCGAGGCCCACGGCGCCGAAGGCGGAGCCGGCCTGGGTCGGGTCACCGTTGATCGCGACGGCACCCTTGAAGTCGGCGCTCTTGAGATCGTCGAGCGAGGTGGGCTCGGGGAACTTCGACGAGTCGTAGCCGATCGACATGTATCCGCCGTAGTCGCCGACGAACAGTCCGGTGGGCTCCTTGAGGGCGTCGGGGATCTCGTCGAAGTTCTCGACCTTATAAGGCGCGAAGGTGTCTGTGCTCTGCAGCGCGACGGCCAGTCCGAGGTCGAACACGTCGGGCGCGGTGTCCAGGCCCTTGTTGGTCTCTGCGGCCTGGATCTCCTCGGCGCTGGAGACGTCGGGCGAGGCCTCGTTGATGGTGATCTCGGGGTAGCGCTCGGCGAACAGGTCGAGGATCTCGCCGTAGTTGGCCCAGTCGCGCGGCAGCGCGATCACGTTCAGGGCGCCCTCGGCCTTGGCCGCCGCCTCGAGGTCTTCGAGGGTGCCGAAGTCGGCAAGCGACGTTGCGGTCGCAGCGTCCACGGACGAGCCGCTGTCGCCCGCGCTGCTGTCGGCGGCGCAGGAGGTCAGGGCCAGGGCGGCCGTGGCCGCGAGGGCGATGCCGGCGACGAGGCGCGCACGGCGGGTGATGCTGGTCATCAGGGTTTCCTCTCGGATTTCCCGCGCTCGCGCACGGGAGTCGGGTTACGAGAGGAAGCTACGGTGCACGAGTTACCGGGTGGCGCGAACCGGGTGAACGACAGGTGTCCGGAGGGCGAATCGGCGAAGGGTCGGCTGCCCGAGCTCGTACGTCGAGACCCCCGGCTGCAACATCAGCAGCCGGGGGTCTCGACGGTAGGCGGGGCCTGCGGGTCAGGCGTCCTCGGATTCGACGTCGACGCCGGCCTCGGCGCGCTGCTCGGGCGTGATCGGCGCGGGCGCCTCGGTCAGCGGGTCGAAGCCGCCACCCGACTTCGGGAAGGCGATGACCTCGCGGATCGACTCCGTCTTCGTCAGGTGCTGCATGACGCGGTCCATGCCCAGCGCGATACCGCCGTGCGGGGGAGCGCCGAACCTGAACGCCTCGAGCAGGAAGCCGAACTTCTCGTCGGCCTGCTCCTCGCTGATGCCCATCACGCTGAACACACGCTTCTGCACGTCTTCGCGGTGGATGCGGATCGAGCCGCCGCCCAGCTCGGAACCGTTGCAGACGATGTCGTACGCGTAGGCGAGAGCGGATGCCGGGTCGGTGTCGAACGTCGCCTCGAACTCGGGCTTCGGCCCGGTGAACGCGTGATGCACGGCCGTCCACGAGCCGGAGCCGACCGCCACATCGCCGGACGCCACGGCGTCACCGGCGGGCTCGAACATCGGCGCGTCGACGACCCAGGTGAACGCGAAGACGTTCGGGTCGCGCAGTTCGAGGCGGCAGCCGATCTCGACGCGCGCGGCGCCGAGCAGCGCGCGGCTGGCCTTCGTCTCGCCCGCGGCGAAGAAGGCGCAGTCGCCCGGCTTCGCCCCGACGAGCTCTGCGAGGCCCGCCTGCTCGCTCTCGGAGAGGTTCTTGGCGACCGGGCCGCCCAGCGTTCCGTCCTCGTTGAAGAGCACGTACGCGAGGCCGCGGGCACCGCGCTGCTTGGCCCAGTCCTGCCAGGCATCCAGCGTCTTGCGCGGCTGCGACGCGCCGCCGGGCATCAGAACGGCGCCGACGTACTCCGACTGGAACACGCGGAACGGGGTGTTCGCGAAGTACTCGGTCGCTTCGACGAGCTCGAGGCCGAACCGCAGGTCGGGCTTGTCGGAGCCGTACTTGGCCATCGCATCGGCGTAGGTGATGCGCGGGAGCGGGGTCTGCACGTCGACGTCGATGGTCTTCCACATCGCGACGATGAGGGACTCCATCATCTCGATGACGTCCTCCTGCTCGACGAACGACATCTCGATGTCGAGCTGGGTGAACTCGGGCTGACGGTCGGCGCGGAAGTCCTCGTCGCGGTAGCAGCGGGCGATCTGGAAGTACTTCTCGACACCGCCGACCATGAGCAGCTGCTTGAACAGCTGCGGCGACTGCGGCAGGGCGTACCAGCTGCCCGGGTGCAGGCGCGCCGGCACGAGGAAGTCGCGGGCGCCCTCGGGCGTCGAGCGCGTGAGCGTCGGGGTCTCGACCTCGACGAAGTCTCGACCGTGCAGCTCGTCGCGGATCGCCTTGTAGACGTCCGAGCGCAGGCGCATCGCGGCGGCCGGGCTCGGACGGCGCAGGTCGAGGTAGCGGTGCTTCAGACGCACCTCCTCGCCGATCGGGTCGGATTCGGCCAGGCCGCTCGAGACCTGAAAGGGGAGCGGGGCGGACTCGTTGAGAACGACCACCTCAGCCGCGATCACCTCGATCTCGCCGGTCGGCAGGTTCGGGTTCTCGTTGCCCGCGGGGCGGCGCGAGACCTCGCCGGTCACCTGCAGCACGAACTCCGAGCGCAGCGGGTGCGCCACCTCTTCGTCGCGGATGACGACCTGCGCGATGCCCGATGCATCGCGGAGATCGATGAACGCGACGCCTCCGTGATCGCGGCGACGATCGACCCAGCCCGAGAGGGTGACGGTCTGACCGATGTGCGAGGCATCGAGTGAGCCTGCCGTGTGTGTGCGAAGCACGGAGATTCCTTCTGATCGGGAGATATGAACCCGCCCAGTCTACGTGGCGGGTCGTGACGCCCGATCCGGCGGGGTGCTCGCCCGCGATACGGTGGGCGGGTGACGGCACGACGACTCCACCTGGTGCGCCATGGCGAAGTGCACAACCCGAAGCGGGTGCTCTACGGGCGCCTGCCCGATTACCACCTGAGCAGGGCCGGGCGCCGGATGGCGCGCGATGCGGCCGAGTATCTGGCATCCGCAGGCCGCCCCGTGAGCGAACTGCGCTGCTCTCCGCTGGAGCGCACCCAGGAATCCGCCGAGCCGTTCACCGAGCTGTTCGGGCTGGACGCGACGCACGACGCGCGCATCATCGAACCCGCCAACGTGTTCGAGGGGCAGCGGATGTCGCGCGCTCTGCGCAATCCGTTCAACTGGCGGCATCTGCGTCGACCGTCGGTGCCCAGCTGGGGTGAGCCGTACACGTCGGTCGCGACGCGCATGCGCGCGGCGGTGGATGAGGCGTGGGATGCCGCCGAGCGGGCGGCCGCGGTGCACGAGGGCGACATCGTGTTCGTCTCGCACCAGGCGCCGATCTGGATCACGCACCTCTCGGTCGCAGGAATCACGCTGCAGCACGATCCGCGCACCCGGCGCTGCGCGCTGTCGAGCATCACCTCGTTCGAGCGCGTCGGCGACGTGTGGCGTGAGGTCGACTACGCGGAGCCCGCAGCCAAGGGCGTCGACCTCGGCGCGGTCTGACCCACCGGTTTCGAATCGCTCACCTGGCGGNNCCGCCAGGTGAGCGATTCGAACGCGGCTGGGCGGGCCGGCTCAGAGCGCGCATAGGAACCGCGCGTACGATTCCCAGCGTGTCCGTGCCTGCTCGATCCCTTCGCGGCGCTTGGCGCATCGGCGCCGCAGCGCTCTCCGCGACGCTCGCCATCGGCCTGAGCGCCTGCGCGCCCGACCCCATGGTCGAGGCGTACAAGAACGGCGATCAGAAGGCGTACACGACCGCCGATTTCCGAGTCGAGTCGATCCCGGCCGCCGAGCGCAAGGCGCCCGTCGATTTCGGCGGGGTCACCGAAGACGGGACGACGTTCTCGAGCGACGACATCCGCGGCGAGGTCGCCGTCGTGAACTTCTGGTACGCCGGGTGCGGGCCCTGCCGCATCGAAGCCGAAGACCTCGAGGCGACCTGGCAGAAGCACAAGGACGACGGCGTGCAGTTCATCGGCGTGAACATCTACGACCAGGCCGACACCGCGAAGGCCTTCGCGAAGACGTACGGCGTCACCTACCCGAGCCTCATGGACGCCACCACCGGCGACGCCAAGCTCGCGTTCGCCCGGGTGACGCCGATCCAGGCACCGCCGACCACGCTCGTGCTCGACAGGCAGGGGCGGGTCGCCGCGCGCATCATCGGGCCGATCGACGGCACCTCGATCCTGTCGACCCTCATCAAGGACGCCCTCGAGGAGAAGGCGTGACTCCGGATGCCGTGATCGGAGCCGGCGCGCTCTGGATCGCCATCCCACTCGCCCTGCTCGCAGGGCTCGTGTCGTTCCTGTCGCCGTGCATCCTGCCGCTGGTACCGGGGTATCTGGGATTCCTCGGGGGAGCGGCGGGAACCGCAGCCCCCTCGGCGCAGGTCAGCGCATCCACCTTCCCACGCCGCCGGATGCTTCTCAGCGTCCTCCTGTTCATCGCCGGGTTCACGGTGGTGTTCGTCGCCTACACGGTGATCGGCGGCGCGGCATCCGTCTTCTTCCTGGAATGGGGCGACCTGATCACCCGCGTCCTGGGCGGCGTCGTCGTGCTGATGGGCCTGGTCTTCCTCGGAATGTTCGGCTTCGCGCAGCGCGAGTACAAGATGCGGGTCGACTCGACCGCCGGTCTCATCGGCGCACCTCTGCTCGGCTTCACGCTCGCGATCGGCTGGGCGCCGTGCACCGGCCCCACACTCGGCGCCATCATCAGCGTCGGCTGGACCCTGGGCGACCCGTGGCGTGCCGGACTGCTCGGTGTCGCGTACTCGCTCGGCCTCGGCATCCCGTTCCTGCTGGTCGCGCTCGGCTTCGGCTGGGCGACCAGCGCGACCGCCTTCATGCGGCGCCACATCCGCGTCGTCAACATCGTCGGCGGTGCGCTGCTGATCGTGCTGGGCCTGCTGATGGTCACCGGCGTGTGGACCCAGATCATGTCTCGACTCACGGCGGTGATGAGCAGTGTCATCCTCCCCCTCTGATCGCTCCGACGGCACGGCGGCCGCATCCGATCCGCTTCGGCCCTCCGATCACATCGACTCCGCGCCCGTCGACGACAACGACATCAATCAGCCCGCGCTGGGCGTCGTCGGCTGGCTGCGGTGGGGCTGGCGCCAGCTGACGTCGATGCGCGTCGCGCTGGTGCTGCTGCTGATCCTCGCCATCGCCGCGATCCCCGGATCGGTGTTCCCGCAGCGCACGGCCGACCCCAACGGCGTCGTGCAGTACCGGCAGAACAATCCCGACATCTTCCCCGTGCTCGACGCGATGCGGATGTTCGACGTGTACTCGTCGCCCTGGTTCTCGGCGATCTACCTGCTGCTGTTCGTCTCGCTGATCGGCTGCATCATCCCGCGCATCAAGCACCACGCGAAGGCGCTGCGCGCGTTGCCGCCGCGCACCCCGGCGCGGCTCGGCCGACTCGAGCACCACCGTTCGGTGACCCGGGAGAACGGCGACGCGGCCGCGGCGATCGACGTCGCCGAGAAGCAGCTCAAGTCGCTCGGGTACCGCGTGGCACGCTACGACCGCGGCACGACGTGGTCTGTGTCGGCCGAGCGCGGGTACTGGCGAGAGACCGGCAACCTGCTCTTCCACATCGCTCTCGTCGGCGTGCTGGTCACGGTCGGCATCGGCGGAGGCTTCGCGTACACCGGCCAGCGCGTGGTCATCGAGGGCGCCAGCTACGTGAACACCCTGATCGACTACAACTCGATCAACCGGGGTCGTTTCGTCGCGGACGACGCGTTCCAGCCCTACGCGCTCACGCTCGACTCGTTCGACGTTACCTACGAGGATTTCGGCACCCCCGGTGCGGGTCAGGCCGGCAACTTCGCCGCCAACCTCTCGGTGCGAAACGTCGACGGCTCGACCAGCAAGGGCACCGTGCGCGTGAACCACCCGCTGCACGTCGGCGGCGACAGCGTCTACCTGCTCGGCAACGGATACGCACCGACCATCACGGTGCGCAACGCCGAGGGCGACACGGTGTTCAGCGGGCCGGTCGAGTTCCTGCCGCAGGACAGCGCGATGACCTCGCTCGGCGTGGTGAAGGTCACCGACGGCATGCCCGAGCAGCTCGGCATGATCGGCTTCCTCTACCCGACACCGCTGAAGATGAAGAGCGGCGCGTACACCTCGGTGCACGGCGCGCTGAACCTTCCGCTGCTGACGCTGGACGTCTATCAGGGCGATCTCGGCGTCGACGGCGGCAAGCCGGTCTCGGTGTTCGAGCTCAACACCGACGGTCTCGAGAAGCTCAACGGGCGCACCACCGACACCGAGTCGATCGAGCTGCAGCCCGGTGAGACGGCCGACCTGCCCAACGGGCTCGGCACCGTCACGTTCGAGAACGTGTCGCCGAAGGGCGCGAAAGACACGCTGCAGTCGGTCAAGCGCTACGTCTCCCTGCAGATCCACCACGACGCGTCGGCGCCGTGGGTGCTGGCGTTCGCGCTGCTCGCCCTCGCCGGCCTGGGGCTGGCCCTCTTCGTGCCGCGTCGACGCATGTGGGTGAAGGCCACCACCGCCGACGACGGCATCCACCTCGAGTACGCCGCACTCGCGCGCGGCGACGATCCGACCCTCGCCGCCGCCGTTGACGACCTCGTCCGCGGACACGAGCGGCTTCTCGAAGCGGCCGCGCCCGAAGGCTCGACCCCCGCGAAGGGAGCATGACATGCCCGACCTCGATTCGATCTCGATCCTCACGCTGTGGACGGCCATCGCCGTCTACGCCGGCTCGTTCATCGCCTACGCCTTCGACCTCGCCCGTCGCTCCTCCGCGACGATCGCAGAGGTCGAGACGCCGGTGCTGGTCGCGGCCGGGGGAGCGGATGCCCGTGGCGCCGGCTCGCCGGCATCCGGAACCGCTGCAGGCGGCGCAGCCAGGAGCGGGAAGGCGAAGAGCGGCACGCCGCGCTACATCTTCGCCCGCATCGGCACGGCGCTGGCGATCCTCGGCTGGCTGTTCCATCTCACGTCGACGCTGACCCGCGGCTTCGCCGCCGGACGCGTGCCGTGGGCGAACCTGTACGAGTTCGCGATGGTCGGCACGCTGCTGATCATGGCCGTGTACCTCGTGGTGCTCACCCGCATCGACCTGCGCTACCTGGGAACGTTCATCTCGGGGCTCGTGGTCGTGCTGCTGGGGGCCGCCGCGGCGAACTTCTACGTCGCGGTCACCCCGCTGGTCGACCCGCTGAAGTCGGTGTGGCTCGTGATCCACGTGTTCGTGGCATCGCTGTCGACCGCCCTGTTCGCGCTCGCCTTCGCTCTGTCGGTCATGCAGCTCATGCAGTCGCGGCGCGAGCGTCGCATCGCGGACGGCGTCGAGAACGCGGGTCCGGGGTTCCTGCGCACACTGCCGAACACGGTGCGTCTCGAGAACATGGCGTACCACTTCGCGGTCGTGGGCTTCATCTTCTGGACCTTCACGCTGATCGCCGGCTCGATCTGGGCGCAGGACGCCTGGGGTCGCTACTGGGGCTTCGACGTGAAGGAGACCTGGACGTTCATCATCTGGGTGCTCTACGCCGGGTACATCCACGCCCGCGCGACGCGCGGCTGGCGCGGCAACCCGTCAGCATGGCTCTCGATCACCGGATTCACCGCCGTGATCTTCAACTTCGCGATCGTGAACGTCTTCTTCAAGGGCCTCCACGCGTACTCCGGCCTGAGCTGAGCTGAGCTGAGCTCTTCGCCCACGAGGCCGCCCACGCGGCGGGCACGCAGGAGAACAGACGAGGGCAGGACCTGGATCATCGGATCCGTCCTGCCCTCGTCTGTTCGCCTGCGCCCGCAGAGGAGGGCGGCAGGCGTCCGGATGCTAGGCCGCGGCCAGCACGGCCTTCGCTGACGTCGTGCGCCGGGTGGCCACCGCGATGGTGGCGGCACCGAGCGACAGCACAGCCCACACGACCAGGCCGGCGAAGGCCGCACCGCTCGGCTCGATCAGCCCGCTCAGAGCGGGCGCCGTCGGCATCGCGGCGCCGAGGCCCGCGAGCCAGTCGGGCACCGTCGAGATGAGGCTCGTCGCGAACGCCAGCACGCCCACCAGGGCGCTGATCCAGCGACCGATGCCGCCGAGCACGGCGACGAGCGCCTGGTTGATCGCGGCGAAGGCGATGCCGACGATGATCGCGAACCCGGCGAAGCCCCACCACGTCGCCGCGTCGTACGCCACGACCAGCTGCACGACCAGCGCGACCAGCAGGCCCTGCGCCGCACCGATCGCCGCGGCGGGCCAGAACCCGCGCAGCACCATGCCGGCCGACGAGCGTCGCGAGGTGAGCGCGCTGCCGGGAACCGCCCGCAGCACGACGAAGGACGCCAGCGCCCCGAACCACAGCACGACGGCCGACAGCAGGGGAATCGTCGCCGGACCGAAGAAGTCGTTCGTGTCGGAGCTCGAGGTGACCGGGTCGGCGATCACCGACGCGAGGGACGTCGACTGCTCGTCGTCGAACGACGGCAGCGAGGTCGACGCGGTGCGCAGGCCCTCGGCGAGCTCGTCGGTGCCGGATGCCAGGTCGTCGAGTCCGCTCGAGAGCTCACCCGCACCGTCGCCGAGGGCGGTGATGCCGTCGCCGAGCTGCGACGCGCCGTCAGCGAGGCCCGATGCCCCGGTCGCCGACTGGCCCACGCCGTCGGCGAGCTGGCCCAGTCCGCTGCCGAGCTGGGATGCCGCCGTACCGGCCGTACGCAGCTGGCCGGCGATCGTCTTGGGAGCCTCGGTGCTCAGCTGCGTGAGCCCGTCGGCCGTTCCCGCGGCGGCCTGCGCCGCAGGCCCGGCGTACTGCGACGCGGCGCCGGCGGCCTGCGCGGCCTGTCCGGCCGGCTCGACCAGACCCCCGGCGAGCCCGGCCGCCTGATCGAGCTGGCCGCAGAAGTCGGGATTCGCGGTGCGGTCGCACTGCGCGGCGAGTCCGGCGAGCTGCTGCGACAGGCCGCTGACACCGGTCTGCACGCCGGCGGTCGCGGCAGCCGCGCCGTCCGCCGCCTGCTTCACCCCGGCGGTGGCCTGCTTGGCCCCGTTCGCGGCATCCAGCAGCTGACCCGGCACGAGTCCGCCGCTCTCCAGCGCCGCCGCACCCGAGATCAGACCCTGTCCGAGCTGCGTCGCGCCCGAACCGGCTTCGCGCGCCTTCCCGGCGATCGTGTTCAGGCCACCCGCGAGCTCACCCGCGCCGTCCGCGAGCTTGTTCGCCCCGTCGGCCAGCTGCGCCGCGCCGCCCGGAATCTCGGCCGCGCCGTCGGCGGCGGAGCGTGCACCGTCGGCGAGCTGGTCGGCGCCGTCGGCGGCATCCCCGATCTGGTCGCCGATGGTCTTGAAGCCGATCAGTACGTTGCCGACCGTCGCCTCGCTCAGCATCGTGCCGAGGGTCGAGGCGGCGACCGAGGCGATCTGCTGGCTGATCAGCCCGTCGGCCACGCGCCCGTCGGGCGGAGAGGTGACGCTGATCTCGGCCTGCTCGGCGGTTCCCTCGCCGTCCTGCAGGGCGAGGCCCGCCGAGGTGGCGTCCTTCGAGAACGACCTCGGGATCGTCACGATCGCCTGGTACCGGCCGTCGGCCATGCCCTCGGCAGCATCGTCCTCGTTCGAGATGACCCACGTGAGGTTCGAGTCGAGCTCATCCGAGCCCTCCACGAGCCCGGCGGCGAGCTGACGGCCGAGCGGGGTGTACTGCCCGTCGATGGTGACCGGCTTGTCGAGGTTGACGACCGCGGCGGTCATCTCCTCGAGGCGGTCGGTCGGGTCGTGCAGGGCGGCGACCAGGATGCCGCCGATCATCGCGGGCAGCAGCAGCACCCCGATCAGCGTCAGCCAGGTGATCGGTCGCCGGGAGCGTGCGCGTTCGATGGGAAGACTCATGCGGTCACCTCGGTCGGGTCGGGAAGGACGGAAGTGCGGGACAGATCCGAGACGGATGCCGGGGCGCGGCCGGCATCGGCGAGAAGCCGCTGCGCGGCATCCGGATCCGTCGTGGTGAAGACCACGGCAAGCGCGTCACCGGCGTCGCGCAGCCGCACGGCGATCTGATCGCGGTGCGAGAGCGACATGCGCTCGATGCCGTGCAGGATGACCAGCGCCGTGTGACCGCGCAGCGCCTCGCCGACGTGAGCGGGGGCATCCGGCTCGTCGAGCAGCGCGACGCCGACGTGCGCGCGCACCCACACCGCGCGACCGGGCAGCAGGTGTCCGGCGACGCGCAGCCTGCCGGCATCCGGGGTCACCCGCCCCGCCAGCACGAGCGCCAGGGCGCGCAGCGCGCGCGACGTCGTTCCGGTGACGACCAGCGATCCCCCCGGCGCGAGGCGCAGGTGCGCCCCGTGGATGTCCGCCTCGTCGACGACGAGGTCGTCGGCCGCGAGGACGCTCCCGTCACCCGGCCACGCCTCGAGCGCGCGCTCGCGCTCGACCGCCTCGCCCTCGATGTCGACGTGCGGCAGGATGCGCTGCATCCACCGCGGGATGCGCCACGCGCGGTCGCCGAGGATCGCCATCACCGCGGGGATCAGCGTCATGCGCACGAGGAACGCGTCGATCGCGATGCCCGCGGCGAGCCCGAGGGCGATCGGCTTGAGCGACGAGTCGCCCTCCGGCACGAACGCGACGAAGACCGCGAACATGATGAGCGCCGCCGCCGTGACCACGCGGGCGGTGCCGGCGAAGCCGGATCGCACCGCCTCGACGGCCGCAGCGCGACCAGAGCCCGCGGCGTGCACGAAGTCCTCGCGCATCCGCGAGACGAGGAACACCTGATAGTCCATGGCCAGGCCGAACAGCACACCCATCAGCACGATCGGCATGAAGCTGATGATCGGGCCCGTGCGCGCGACGTGCAGGGCATCCGCGAACCAGCCCCACTCGAAGACCGCGGCGACGACGCCGAACGCGGCGGCGATCGCCGCGGTGACCGGCACCCAGATCGAGCGGAAGACGATCGCCAGCAGGATCAGCGACAGGCCGATCACGAAGATGCCGAACGGAAGCAGCGCCGAGCCGAGCTGATCGGAGATGTCGATCGCGACGGCGGTGAATCCGGTGACCTTCAGGTCGATGCCGTACTCGTCGAGCCACTCGTCGTGGTGCGAGCGCAGTTCGCGCACGAGGTCGCTGGTGGCGGGGTCGTCGGGGGCGGTCTCGGGGATGATCTGCACGATGCCGGTGTCGGCCGTCTCGTTCGGCGTGGCCAGGGCGACCTCGCGTACGCCGGGCAGCTTCTCGACCTCGTCGCCGAGATCCTGCATGAGGTTCAGCGGATCGGTGGAGGTGACGATCGTCCCGGTGAGGATCAGCGGGCCGTTGAAGCCGGGGCCGAATTCCTCTGCGGTGAGGTCGTAGCTGATGCGCGCCTCGGATCCCTTCGGCAGCACGCCCGCGTTGGGCAGTGCGAGGTTGAGACTGAGCGCCGGGATCGCGACGATGCCGAGGCCGACGATGACCGCCGTGGCGACCATGACCGGACGCTTCGTGATGGCGTTCACCCAGCGCCGCGAGAAGGTGGGCCGAGGTGCCGCATCCGTCTTCCGGCGCGCGCGGCGCGGGCGCCCGGCGACGCGACCCTTCACGAATCCGAGCATCGCGGGGGTGAGCGTGACCGAGATGGCGACGGCGATCGCCACGGCGACCGAGGCGGCGACGCCCATGGTCGTCAGGAACGGGATGCCCGCGAAACCGAGCCCGATCAGGGCGATCAGCACCGTGACTCCGGCGAACACGACGGCCGAGCCGGCCGTGCCGACGGCTCGTGCGGCGGACTGCTCGGGATCGACGCCATCGCGCACCTGATCCTGGTGCCGGGCGACGATGAACAGCGCGTAGTCGATGCCGACCGCGAGGCCGAGCATGAGCGCGAGCAGGGGAGTGGTCGACGAGACGGTCGCGAATGCCGTGGCAGCGAAGATGCCGGCCATCGAGATGCCGACGCCGAGCACTGCGGTCAGCAGGGGAAGGCCCGCGACGACGAACGAGCGGAACGTCACGATCAGCACGAGCAGGGCGATGAGCAGGCCGATCGCCTCGGTGATCGTGACGGTGGGGATCGACGTGGCGAACAGGTCGCCGCCGAGCGCCGCCTGCGATCCGTCCGGCAGCGCCGTGGCGAGGTCGTCGACGCGCTGCTGCAGGTCGTCTTTCACGCTGTCCGGCACGTCCGTCGACTGCCCGTCGAACTGCAGGCGCACGATCGCGGCGGTCTTCTCGTTGTTGACCATGCCGGTGATGTTCTCATCGTAGGGCGACGTCACGGCGAGCACTCCGTCGATGCGCTCGAGATCCCGCACAGTGCTCTCGATGTCGTCGCGGTACGCGGTATCAGTGACGTCATCGCCGTCGGCGGCGACCACGATGAACTGGGCGTTCGTGCCGCTCACCTGGGGGAAGGTGCGCTGCAGCTGCTCGAGTCCGGCCTGCGACTCGGTGCCGGGGATGGAGAACGTGTTGTCTGTTCCCGCGCCGAGCCCCACCGCGCCGCCGCCCGCGACGCCGAGCACGATCAGCCAGGCGACGAGCACACGCCAGGGGTGGCGGAACGACCATCGGCCGAGCGAGGAGAGAAGGGTGGACACGCGGCCTCCGCAGAATCTCGATACATGTCTGTATTGAATACGTAGATGTATCGTAAGGGCATCGGGATGCCGGATGCTGTGCACCCGATGTGAAGGAGGAGCCGATGTCGACGACGCGCAGCCGTGAGAACACCCGCGCGCGCCTGCTCGAGGCGGCTGCGCAGGTGTTCGCCGGAATGGGCCTGGAGGGCGCCACCGTCGAGGCCGTCTGCGAGCGGGCCGGATTCACCCGCGGTGCGTTCTACTCGAACTTCGAGTCGAAGGACGCCCTGTTCCTCGAGCTCGCCGCGTCGGTCGGCGAAGCGCGCCTGCAGGCCGTCCGCGAGCGGGTCTCGGCCCTCGTCGGCCAGAACGCCATCGACGACTGCGACCCGGCCGACCTCGTGCAGCAGATCATGGACTCCGGCGCCGATGACCGCGTCGGCGTGATGATGATGAGCGAGATCCGCATCCGTGCGCTGCGGGATCCGGGATTCGGCGCCGCGTACCTCGCACAGGAGGACGAGATGGTGGGCAGTATCGCCGCCATCATTCAGGAGATCGTCGACACGGGGCAGATCACTCTGCGCATCGGCGCGGAGGAGGCGGCCCGGCTGCTGATGATCGTGTGGGAGGGGATGATCGTGCGCGGCGCGATGAGCGGCGAGGATTCGGATCGACTGCGCCGCACGGGCAGCGAGGCCCTCGGCCGCATAGTCGAGCTGATCCGCCTCTAGACACAGGCCTATTCGCCTGCTCTGGTCGCCGGTTCTGGTCGACGGCCTCAGCCTCGGGTATCCAGCAGCGCGTGGCAGCGCTCGAGACGCGCCAGCCACCAGTCGCGCCGCTCGGGCGGCGCCTCCAGGCGCGCCAGTGCACCGGCATCCGGAATCACCCGCGCCGCAGACACCGAGCCGCCCACCGGGCGGGCGTCGGCGACGTCGTCGGTGAAGAGCGAGGCGGTGCCCAGCCCGCAGTCGAACTCGAGAGAGGGGAGGGATGCCGCGAGCGCCGCCCCCTGCGACAGCCCCACTGCGGTGTCGAGCGCGCTCGAGACGACCGCCGGCAGCCCTGCCTGCGCGACGATGTCGAGCGCTCGCCGGATGCCGCCGAGCGGCTGCGCCTTGATGACGACGAGATCCGCGGCGCCGGCGCGGGCGACCGCCAGCGGATCATCGGCCTTGCGGATGCTCTCGTCGGCGGCGATCGGGATACCCATGTGCTTCACCCGACGGCGCAGCTCCGCGAGCTCGTCGACCGACGCGCAGGGCTGCTCGGCGTACTCGAGATCGAACTCGGCGAGAGCGTGGATGGCGTGCTCGGCCTCGTCGACGTTCCAGCCGGCGTTCGCGTCGACGCGGATCCGGCCCTCGGGACCCATCTGCTCTCGCACGGCGCGGACGCGGGCGATGTCGTCGGCCAGCACCTGGCCGCGCTCGGCGACCTTGACCTTGGCGGTGCGGCATCCGTCGAATCGGGCGAGCACCTCGGGCACGCGCGCCGCCCCGACGGCCGGCACGGTGGCGTTGACGGGGATGCGCTCACGCAGCGCCCGGGGCTGCTCGTGCCAGGCGAAGTCGATCGCCGCAGCGAGCCAGGTGGCGGCCTCGGCGTCGGGGTACTCGACGAAGGGCGAGAACTCGGCCCAGCCCTGCGGTCCCTCGAACAGCAGCGCCTCGCGCACGTCGACGCCGCGGAAGCGCGTGTTCATCGGCAGGGCGACCACGCGGGCGGTCGCGAGCAGGTCGGCGAGGGGCGGCGTCATGCGTCCATCATGCCCGCGCATCCGGCCCGGGCTCTTCGTCGACACCCCATCTCGTGC
>NZ_MJIR01000114.1:0-880 GCF_001878835.1 Microbacterium sp. AR7-10
TCATGCTCTCGGCGTCGGACGACGGTGAGGGGCTGTCGGCGACCGATCGGCTCGCACGGCTCGACCTCGCTCTGACGTCGGCGGCGGCACGCCTGGCATCCGACCGCCGCGCCGCCGTCGAAGCGCACGACGAGCAGCGCGAGCGCATGCGGCAGCTGATGTCGTCGTTCCTGGAGCGGTGGCCGAACCTCAACCTGCTGCCGGATCCGGATGCCTCGGTGCCCGAGTTCCTCGGCATCCTGGACGCGCTGCGGACGAACGGTCTGCACGAGCTCGAGAACGAGTGGCGCGACAGTCTGCTCGGGCTCTCGGGCAACGACCTGACCAGCCTCGATTCGACGCTGAGCCGATCGGTGCGCGAGATCAGGGAGCGCATCGAGCCGATCAACAGCATCATGCGCGATCTGCCGTTCTACGACGACAGGCACCGGCTGCAGATCTCGCCGCGCGAGAACCAGTCCGAGGCGCGCAAGCGCTTCCGCCGTGACCTGCGCGAGGTGCGCGGACTGATCGAGGCGGCGTCGACCGACGACGAGCGCGAGCATGCGTACAGGCGGATGAACCGGCTGATCGAGCGGATGCGTCGTACCGCTCCCGACTTCGCCGAGCTGATCGACGTGCGCAATCACGTGCGGGTGTCGGCCGAGCGGGTGCTCGCCGAGACGGGCGAGCACGTCGCGCTGTACGACCACATCGGCGAGAAGTCGGGTGGGGAGTCGCAGGAGCTGGTCGCGTTCATCGTCGGGGCGGCTCTGCGGTATCAGCTGGGGGATGCCGGCGCTTCGCGTCCGCGCTACGCGCCGGTGTTCATGGACGAGGCGCTGATCAAGGCCGACGCGCATTTCACCAAGCGTGCGATCGGCGCGTAGCGCGGACGCGA
>NZ_MJIR01000115.1:0-1009 GCF_001878835.1 Microbacterium sp. AR7-10
GCCGGTGGCGTCGCCCCCGGCGTGCGCGATGCGCGGGCGGGTGTGCAGGGGCTCGAGTCCACGCGCGATGTCCCCGTCGGCGGTGCGATCGAACGCCACGCCCGCGTCGACGAGTGCCGCGATCGCGGCGTGCGCACCGTCGACGAGCGCGGTGATCGCGAGGGGGTCGCCGTGGCCGTCGCCGGCCTGCAGGGTGTCGAGTGCGTGCAGCGCGGGGGAGTCGCCGGGCCCGTACGCGCCGGCGACACCACCCTGTGCGTGGGCGGTGCAGCCGTCACCCAGCGCGCCCTTGACGAGCAGAGTGACCCGGTGACCGAGGGCGTCGGCGCGCAGGGCGGCCGTGAGGCCGGCGATGCCCCCGCCGACGATGATCACGTTCATCGCGGTCGCGCCACCAGCATCCGCTCGAGCGCGACCCTGGCGGGCAGCGCGACGTCGTCGGCGACGCGGATGCGGTTCTGCACTCTGCCGGCGACGAGCTCCTCCAGCACCCAGGCGAGGTAGCCGGGGTGGATGCGGTACATGGTCGAGCACGGGCAGACGACCGGGTCGAGGCAGAAGATCTCGTGCTGCGGATGCTGGGCCGCGAGGCGCCGCACGAGGTTGATCTCGGTGCCGATCGCGAAGGTGGTGGGCTCTGTTGCGGCGGCGATCGCCTTGCGGATGTAGTCGGTGGATCCCGCCTCGTCTGCCGCGTCGACGACCTCGACCGGGCATTCCGGATGCACGATGACCCGCACCCCGGGATGCTCGGCGCGCGCCTGCGCGATCTGGTCGACGGTGAACCGGCGATGCACCGAGCAGAAGCCGTGCCAGAGGATCACCCCGGCGTCGCGCAGCTCGTCGGCACTCGATCCGCCCAGCGGCCGGCGCGGGTTCCACATCGGCATCCGCTCCAGCGGCACCCCCATCGCCTTCGCGGTGTTGCGACCGAGGTGCTGGTCGGGGAAGAAGAGCACCCGACGGCCGCGAGCGAACGCCCACTCCAGCACCGTCGCGGCGTTCGACG
>NZ_MJIR01000116.1:0-11808 GCF_001878835.1 Microbacterium sp. AR7-10
CTGTCGCCGTATCGACGGCGTAGACGCAGGTGCGCTCGTCCTGCGAGATGAAGACCGGCACGTCACCGTCGTAGCCGATGATCTGCAGGGAGCTCGGAACCACGCCCTCGGCTTCGAGCATGCTGATGTAGCGCCGCTCGTCGGGGGTGTACTGCGCCTCCCAGTCGAAGCCCGCCGCCATGTCGTATCGCTGTACGATCAGCGCCTCGCGCCCGGCGATGTCGGTCACGAGCGACGCCCAGTACGACCACTGCGCATCGCCGTCCGACCGGTTCAGCGAGACACCCACCGGCTGCGCGTACGGCGTGTCCTCGTCCGGCGGCGGCATGCACTGGTGGTCGCTGCGATCGACGACGTGGATGGCCAGGCAGGTCTCCTCGCCGTCCCGGGCGGATGCGCGCCACACGGCGGCGCCGTACCGCTCGCCGAGGTACGTCATCGACCCCGGATCGAAGCGTGCGGTCTCCTCGATCTCGGCCATGGCCTTCGCCTGCTCGGCCGTCATGGCCGGCGTGCCGTCGCGGCTCAGCAGCATCCAGGCGCCGCCGAACCCCAGCAGGAGCGCGATCAGCGTCGAGAGGACGAGCGCCGCGACAGTCGGACGTCGACGCGTCGGCGCAGCGGCCGGCCCGGCCGGCTGCTCATCCGGCTCGTCCGGCGCACGCTGCACGGACTCGCCGAGCGCCGCCATCGATGCCGACGGCCCCGCCGGCTCAGACGCCCCCGCCAGACCCGCCGGCTCCGGCGCCGACACCGGATCATGCCCCGCCGCCCCAGCGACCGGCATGGTCTCGGCCCCGGTGGCGGCACGGGCATCCAGATCCCGCAGCTCGGCGAGCTCCGCCTCGGTCACCCCGCCGCCCGCGGCGAACGCCCGGCGCTGCAGCTCACGTCGTCGGGAGCTCTCCGCCTGGTTCAGCATCCATCACCCCAGTTTCTCGAGCTGCATGGCCGCCCACACCAGCCACCCCGCGCTGAACAGGGTGGCGCACGATCCCAGCACCAGCGCCCACATCGCCACCGACCGGTTCTCGACCGGACGACGCAGCGACATGATCGCGGAGATCACCGCGATGATCGCGACGGGAATCCCCCAGCCCACGAACATCGACGTCGCGAGGGCGACGATCGCCGCGACCAGCGCCCACGGGGCGAGACGGGCGTCGTCGACGGGAGTCGCCCCGGTCGTCGGCTCCCATCCCAGCGGCGACGGCTCGTCGGCATCCGGATGCGCGGCCGCGGTGCGCTCGACCGGCACCGGCGCGGTCGGCAGCTTGGCGTACCGCTTCGACGCACCGGGCACCGCGGCACCGCCGCCTGGCCGCTCGACCTCGGGAGTGGGCTGCTCGATGCGCGGGTCGCTCATGCCGGACTCACCTGGATCTCGGTCACCGGCAGCGTGGAATCGGCGCCGAAGCCGAGCGTCGACGGCCCGCGGCCGTTCGCGATGAGCTCGGCGGCGAGGCCCGCGATCATGGCTCCGTTGTCGGTGCACAGCGACAGCGGCGGGATGCGCACGGCGACCCCGGCTGCCGCCGCCCGTTCGAGGGCGACCTCACGCAGCCGTCGGTTGGCGATCACGCCGCCGCCCAGCAGCAGACGTGGCACACCGCGGTCTTCGCACGCGGCGAGCGCCTTGGTGACGAGCACGTCGATCACCGCCTCGCGGAAGCTCGCGGCGACGTCCGCCACCGGCACCTGCTCCCCGGCCGCCTCAGCCCGCTCGACCCAGCGCGCGACGGCGGTCTTCAGACCCGAGAACGAGAAGTCGTACCGGTGCTTCGCCATGTCGGATGCCTTCGACAGCCCCCGCGGGAAGCGGATCGCCCTGGGGTCGCCGTCGGCGGCCGCGATGTCGATCTGCGGCCCGCCCGGATACGGCAGGCCGAGCAGCCGGGCGACCTTGTCGAAGGCCTCGCCCGCGGCGTCGTCGACGGTCTCACCGAGCAGCTCGACGTCGGTCGTCAGGTCGCGCACGTGCAGCAGCGAGGTGTGCCCGCCGGAGACGAGCAGGGCGATCGTGGGGTACTCGAGCGGCGCGGTGGCGCGATCGTCGGAGGTGAGGATGTCGGCGGCGATGTGCCCGACGAGATGGTTCACCGCGTACAGCGGCTTTCCGAGCGAGACTGCGAGGCCCTTCGCCGCGCCGACGCCCACCATGAGCGCTCCGGCGAGGCCGGGTCCGCTGGTCACCGCGACCGCATCGAGGTCATCGAGCGTGACTCCGGCCTCGGTCAGTGCGCGCTCGATCGACGGCTGCAGCGCCTCGAGGTGCGCGCGTGCGGCGACCTCGGGCACGACGCCGCCGTAGCGGGCGTGCTCGTCCATGCTCGAGGCGATCGTGTTCGACAGCAGCTGCCGGCCGCGCACGATGCCGATGCCGGTCTCGTCGCAGCTCGTCTCGATCCCGAGCACCAGGGGTCCGGTCATGCGCTCGCCTCCTCTGCGGCGTCCGGATCTGCGGCGTCCGGATCTGCGACATCCGGATCTGCGGCATCCGGATCTGCGGCATCCGGATCTGCGGCATCCGCCCACGACCGCAGGTCCAGGCGCATCACCACCGCGTCCACGTCATCCGGCTGGTAGTACCCGGGTCGCCGTCCCAGCTCGACGAAGCCCTCCGAGGCGTACAGCGCCCGCGCGACGGTGTTGTCGTCACGCACGTCGAGGAACAGCTCGCGCGCCCCGCGATCGAGCGCGGTCGCGATCAGCGCCCTCAGCAGCGCCCGCCCCCTCCCCCGGCCGCGCACCGACGGATCGAGCGCGATCGTCTGGATGTCGGCGTCCGACGAGCCCCGCAGCGCGCGCACGCCACCGTACCCGACCACGTGCTCGCCCTCGACGTCGACGAGGTAGAGGTTGTGCAGGCTCGAGATCTCGGCGCCCATCGTCTGCTCGCTCCACGCGTCGGCGGGGAATCCGCGCCGCTCGAGGTCCATGATCGCGGCGAGGTCGTCGAGGGTCGCGGTCCGCAGGGTCACGAGCTCACCCGCTTCGGAGCGCCCGGCTGCACGACGTCGGGCGAGCGCAGATAGAGCGGTTCGGCGTCGGCCAGCACACGGCCGGCCGCGATCGCCCTGGCGCCGACCCGGGCGAGTGCCGCGGCGGAGAGCTCGGTGGTCTCGTGCACCGGCTCGTCGAGCTCGACGCCGCGCTTCTCGAGACGGGTCGGTCGGACGAGTGCCGGGATGCCGTCGGCATCCACCCCGTCGAACACGCTCACCGCGATCTCGCGGCGGCGGGCGTCGGTGACCACCGCGAACGGTCCGTCCGCACTCGCGTCGAGAGCGATCGCGAAGTGACTGGGGATCGGGATGAGCGGCGCCCCGCGACCGAGCGCGAACGCGCGCGCGGCGGCGATCCCGATGCGCAGGCCGGTGAAGGGCCCTGGGCCCATGCCTGCCACGACATGCGTGATGCCCGGACGCACCACCTGGGCGAGCAGATCGCCGATCACCTCGGCATGGCCGAGCGGATCGGGGGTGCTCGCCTCGGCGAGGGTGCGGCCGTCGGCGGCGACGACGGCGACGGTCGTTCCGAGCGAGGTGTCGACGGCGAGGATCACCCTCTCAGAGTAGCCGGGTCGTCCGTCGCGGCCGCGACGCGACCGCTGCCCGTTCAGCACTGCGAGCCCAGACCGCTGGCATCCGCCCGCTCTGCTCTCTGGTCCCGAATGGCCGCCTCGCACGCGTCGATGCGGCCATTCGGGACCAGCGGCGTGCCGAGCGACGGCGCGCACGTCGTCACCGGTTGGAGGTCTCGCCGTCGGCGATCGTGACGGCGTCTCGACGCGGGCGTCCCCACCGGTCGCCGCCGAGCTCGCCGGCGCTCTCGGCGCGCTGTGCGGCGAGCTCGAGGAGCTTGTCGTAGTCGAATCGCGCGTCCAGCATGGTCGCCCAGCCGACGCTGGCCGAGATCCTGATCGCGGTCGTGCTCTCCCGGCGATCCATCGCCGAGACGCGCTCGAGCAGGGTGCGCAAGTGGTGGGTCACCGCCTCGTCACTCCCGGGTATCAGCACGAGCAGACGACTGTCGTCGACGACCGCGATATCAGCCGTCGGCGGCAGGGCCGCGACGACCCGCGACCGGAACCTCGTCAGAAGCCGCGCGAAATCAGACGCCCCCGAGGACTCGCGCAGATCGCGCACGTCGTCGAGTCGCACATCGAGCAGCGACCACGCGGGCTCCTGATGGGCGCGCACACGATCGACGCGTTCACGGATCGCCGCATCCGGAGCGGCCGAGCGGGCGGCCTTGGCGGCCGGCTGCATGCGCACGAGCAGGACGATGGTCAGCGTCGCCGTCACGGTCGTCACCATCGTGCCGATCACGTTCATGTCGCGCAGAACGGCGACCTGCTCCTCACCGGACGTCTGCGGGAACGAGATCGTCCAGACCAGGTTCAGCGCGGCGACGAGCACGAAGCCGCCGGAGGAGAGCATGAGCGGCAGGAGGATGTCACGCGGCACACCTTTCAGCCGCACGAGATCGAAGGCGATCAGGCCCGCGAACACGCCGGCGCCGGCGAAGCAGACCCGGAAGAAGATGGGGAACACGTCGCTGTCGACGGTCAGCGCGAGCATGATCGGGACCAGGGCGACGAACATCACCGCGGCCGGCCACGTCGCCCGACGGCCGGCGAAGAGTCGCACACCCAGCCAGATCAGCGGCTCGGCGCACAGCAGCAGTCCGGATGCCAGCGCACGCACCGCCGGCAGCTCCAGCTCGATGGCCGCCACCCACATGTACGTCCCCAGCAGCCCCAGTGCGAACGCGGTCGACCAGGCCGCCGCCGCTCGGTCGGGGCGGTGCAGCAGAACCAGGCCGACGACCGCGGCCGTGCAGATCGTCACCACGGCCATGAGGGCCTGCGGCAGCCCGGCATACAGACCGGCGTACACGTGGACGTTGTCGCTCATCGACTCTCCTCGATCGGGGTCTCGCTGCGGGAGGCGCTCATCGCGGGGGCCGCGTGGGTGGGCAATCGCATCTCGACATGCGTGCCCTCGCCCGGCTGGCTCGTGACGGTCAGCTCGCCGTGGTGCTCTTCGACGATGGCACGCACGATGCCCATGCCGAGTCCGGTGCCGGGGATGCCGCTGTGCACGGCATCCGATGTGCGGAAATAGGGTTCGAAGAGCCGTTCCAGATCATCGGCGGCGATGCCGACCCCGGTGTCCGAGATCGTGACCTGCGCCCGCTGATCGCGCGAGATCCCGAGTCGGATGAAGACGCTGCCGCCCCCCGGCGTGTACTTGACGGCGTTGCTCAGAATGTTGTCGATCGCCTGCCGCAGCCGGAAGGCGTCACCCGTGGTCATCAGCGTCTCGAGTCCGACGACCGACAGGTTCAGCCCCTTGCCGGCGGCGGTCGGCAGGAACAGCTCGACTGCGGCGTCGGCGAGCACGCGCAGGTCGACGGGTTCGGGCTCGGTGAACGCCGCGCGCCCGGTCTCGAGGGCGGTGCTCACCAGATGCTGCATCCGCTCCCCGGCGCGCAGGATCACCTCGAGCTGCTCGTGCACCCGAGGCGGAAGATCATCGCGGTCGAGCAGCAGGTCGACGTGCCCGATGATGGCGGTGAGCGGATTGCGAAGCTCGTGCGAGACGATCGCGACCATCTTCTGCCTGTCCGCGCTCGCTTCGAGCTGCTCGGTGACGTCGTCGAGGATGAGCAGCGTCGTCTCGGTGTCGTCGGTCAAGGGCGCGGTCGGATGCGTGGTCGCATCCAGCGCACGCCATCGGCCGAGCGTGTCGTAGAGCCACACGCGTTCGGCCTGAAGCCGCTCACCACGGGCGGCACGTGCGAGCGTGGTGTGACCGCGACGCAGCGGCTCGCCTCGATGGTCGTCGTACTCGACGGCCTGAGCGGGCAGCTGAGCCCCGTACCGGTCTCTGCCGTACAGCGCGCGGTACGTCTCGTTCATCTTCAGGATGCCGCCGTCGCTGGCGACCGTGACGAGTGCGGTGTCGAGGGCGTCGATGATGTCGGTGACTCTGCGCTCGTGACCGGCGGCGCGGTCCGCCGTGCGATTGATCTGGTCCGACTGTCGCCGCAGCAGTCGGCGCGTGGCCCGGCTCTGCCTCGCTCCGACCCGGATGCTCGTGCCGAGGAAGCTGAGTGCAAGGGCGGTGATGACCACCCGCACCGCGGTGTCGGAGGGCGTGCCCTGCCCGCCGGCGAATGCGGTGAGGCATGCGCAGACGAAGCCGACCGCCGCGGCCACCACCCACCCCGCGTGGTAGGTGGCGAGCCAGGCCACGGGGATCACCCACAGGAAGCCGACCCGCATGTCCTGGGCGGAGACGGCGAAGCCGATCCCGAGGATGTCGAGGAACGGCACGACGATAGTGACCCACCCGGGCATCCGGTGCCAGGGAGCGAGGAACGCGCCGATCGTGACGAGCACGATCAGCGTCAGCCCCATCAGGAAGAGCGCATGTCCGAAGACGGCGGGCTTGAGTATCGCGATGATCAGCGCGACGCTCACCATGGCACCGGTGCAGATCATCTGCCAGCGCAGGATCGACGACGTACGACGCATACCGCGGAATCTCCCCCTGCTCACCCCAGGGACAAGGTTACCCGTGTCAACGCGCGCTCTCTGCGCACGTTGCGGACGACGACCACCGGTCACTGCGCAGAGAGCCTGTAACCGGCGCCGGGACCACGTTCGATGTACCGCGATCCGTCAGGGGTGTCTCCCAGTTTGCGCCGCAGCTCGAAGATGCACGCGTCGACCCTGGCCTTCTCTGACTCATCCACCTCGTACCACTCCCCGGTCGGTTTTCCGCGCATCACGAGCGCGAGATCGGATAGGTTGCGCACTCGACGCTTGAACTGCAGCAGGGTGGCCAGCACGTTGAACTCCGCCGGGCTGAGACGGATCTCCCGCTGGTCGACCAGCACCATGCCACTGCGCTGGTTCAGCGCGATGCTGCCGTGTCGCAGCCACCTCTCCTCGTCGTCCTGCCCGGTCATGTCGAGGCCTGCCGACGGGTTGCGCGCTGCGGCGCTCGCTGCCGCGGGGGCGCCCTCCGCTGCACCGGACGGACGGGTCGGCGCCTGCCCGGCCGATCCCGCGTGTCCGGCCGATCGGCGTGTGAGTGCCCCGATGCGTGCCCTCAGCTCCAGCGGGCGGACGGGAAGAGTCAGGAAATCGTCGGCACCGGCATCGAAGCCGTGCAGCACATCGGCCGGCTCGGAGAGGACAGACAGCATGATGAGATGGGTCGCGCTGGCGGCGCGGATGCTTCGTACGAGCTGCAGTGCCGCCGGCCCCGGCTCGTCGGCGACCAGAAGGGTGAGCCGCGGTGCCTGCTCGCGGATCACGGTGATGCTGTCCGGTTGCAGCGCGACGAGTGCGGGATGAAACCCCAGTTCTCGACACGTGTCGGCGAGCAGCTGGGCCAGTTCGAGGGCACCGCCGATGATCACCGCATTCGACTCTGAACCGTTCACCGCAAGCCAGCTCCCCGCGTCGTCGAGCAGCTCGCGCCGCTGCACAGATCACCGCCGTCACCGCCGCTGTTCCGTGCCGTGAGGGCGCGGAACCGGGCGTCGCGTCGAGCTGGGCTCGGGTTCTGATCCGCTCGCGTCGGTATTGATGACATTACAACCTCTCGGAACAGATACGCCATCGGTCGTTGTCTGCGCCGGTTCGCGATGAGGCGCCGATCAACTGAGCGGGGCGCGCAACGGGTAGTCCTGCCCCTCGAGGATGACCTGGGCGGTCGCGCCGGTCGCTTTGTTGGCGATGATCGGAGCCAGCAGATTCACGTGCACGCCCTCCGCGGTGTGGCTCGCGACGACCAGCAGCAGCGCGTCGTCGGGCGTCGTGAGCCCGAGGGCATCGACGTGCTCATCTGTCAGAACCGGCATGTAGTCCGAGACGACGGTCTGTGGGTCGACCACGTACAGCCTCAGCCCCTCGTCATCGATCGCGCCGAGGGAGAAGAGTCCGTCCGCACCGTCGATCGGGTTGAGCCGGAAGCGGGTGTGCGGCGCGAGACCCAGCGGAGGAGTCACGAAGTCGAGAAGTGCGGTCATCTCAAGAACTCCAGGAGTGAGGGCTGCAGCACGCGGCCGGTGACGGCGAGCGCCGAACGGTAGACGAGCTCCTGCGCCTGCAGCTGCACGATCACCTCGACGGAGTCGACGTCTTCGACCGCCGCTCGTCGCGCTTCGAGTGAGACCGAGTCCTGCACTGTCGCCTCCTTGGCGCGCTCCATCTGAGACTGCCGGGCTCCGACCGAGCCCTGCACACTCAGCATGGCATCGCGTCGCTGATCGATCTCGTTCAGTCGGGGGCCGACGTTCACTCCGCTGCGCAGGTCGGTGACGATCCGACCGATCAGGTTGAACACCGAGTCGTCCCCGCTGCCGAAGACGGCGGCCCCGTCGGTGTCGACTCGGATGGACGCCTCGTCCGACACGCGACGCACAACCTCCGCGTCAGGGAGTCCGCTGAAGTCGCCGGCCGCGTCGAAGGCAGGCCGGTCGGAGGTGCCGGCGAAGACCGAGCGTCCGAGCAGCGTGGTGTTCGCCCGTGCGAGCAGTTCATCCCGGATGCCCTCGAGTTCCACCGCGATGGCCTCCTTCGCGGTCGCGTCCATCGCGCCGTCGTTCGCTCCCTGCACGGTGAGGTTGCGGGCCCGCGCGAGCAGGGCGGTGCTCGCGCTGATCGCGGAATCGGCGGCGGCGAGCCAGGAGATGCCGTCGTCGATGTTGCGGGCGTGCTGCTCGGTGCGGCGCTGCTCGGCGTGCAGGCGCAGCGTGGTGGCCGCAGCGTTCGGGTCGTCGGAGGGTGCGAGGAAGGCCCGCTGCGAGTTCGCCTGCTCCTGCAGGCGCGACAGCTCCGAGAGGTTCGCCTGCAGCTGGCGCATGGCCGTGTGCGTCATGGATGACGCGGTCGCGCGAGAGATCATGTTCGTCCTCCTCCTAGCGGCCCACGAGACCGGTGCGGTTGATCAGCACGTCGAGCGATTCGTCGACCGCAGTCAGCACCCGCGCCGCCGCCTGATACGCCGTCTGGTACGTGAGCAGGCTGAGGGTCTCCTCGTCGCCGTCGACGCCGGCGACCGAGCGCTGCGCTCCCATCGCGGCGACCGATGCGACGTCAGAGAGCTTCGCCCGCTGGATGTCTCCTGCCGTCGCGACCGCGAAACCGGCCACGACATCACCCCAGATCGAGTCTGGTCCGCCCGGGATACGTCCGATCTGCGAGATCGTGTCGGCGTTGCCGGCGTCAAGGGGGCCGCCCCCGGGCTTGCCCACGGCGAGGTCGGATGCCTGCTGCACGGCGACGGTGAGGCCGAGCGCTGCGGGACCCGCGGCGGACAGCGCGAAGAAGTCGCCCCCGTTCTGCCCCGCGGCGGTGACGCCGAGACGGTGCTGATCATTGACACCCGTCGCCAGAGCGGTGGCGACCTTGTTATACGAATCCGCAAGGCCCGCCAGCGTGCCTCCGTCTTTCGCGGGTGCGAGCACGCTCAGCATCCCGCCCAGCTCCCCACCCTCGACAGACGCGGCGAACCCGTCGGCTCCGCTCCACGACACGGAGAGCGCTCCCGGGTGGTCGAGGGCCGCGGGCCCGGTGAGTGTCAGAGACCGGGCATCCCCTACGGAGACGAGCGCGTTGCCGTCGATACGCACCGTCATCGTGCCGTCCGCCTCGAGCGTGCCCTTGGCGCCCGCGAGCCGGGCCGTGGTCTGTACGAGGGAATCACGCTGATCGATGAGCTCGTTCGCCGAACGGCCGGCACCCAGCGCCTCGCGGATCTCGGTGTTCAGCTGGGCGATCTGCGATGCTGCGGTGTTGATCTGGGCGACGGTTCGTTCGGCGGCCTGTCTTCCATCGGCCCATTGCGTCGCCACGGCACGGTATCCGCCGGCGATCTGGGTCGCCAGCTCCGAGGCGGACTGGAGCACGGTCGCCGCGGCCGCTCCCTGGTCGGGTGTGTTCCCGAGGTCCTGCCAGGAGTTCCAGAACTGCGTGAGACGTGTGGCGAGACCGTGCTCGGTCGGCTCGACGAGTGCCGTCTCGGCAGTGGTCGCGGCGAGCGCGCGCGCCGACCAGAATCCTGCGGCCGACACGGTGTCGCGCACCCGCGCGTCGAGAAGCGCGTCGCCCAGCCGGGCGATCCCGTCGACGGATACACCGTGGCCGGGCAGGGCGCCCATGCTGAACCTGCCCGACTGCGCCACCGCGGCGATCGCCGACGTGCTGACGCGCTGACGTGTGTACCCTTCGGTCGCCTGGTTGGCGATGTTCTGTCCCACGACGTCCATCCCGCGCCGCGCAGCGGCGAGAGCGCTGGCTGCCGTGCCCAGCCCACTGAAAGTCGACATGTTCCTCACATCTCCGTGTCGATGATGCGCGCGGAGTTCTCCCTCGCGCGTTCACCGTGGGTGGTGTACTCGCCGGTGTCGTCTCCAAGTCCGGCGATCGTATCCTGCGTGGCGCGCATGACGGCACGCAGCTGCTCGGAGTTGGCGTCGCTCAACCGTCCGATCTCGTCGGTCAGCTTGGTGAGGGCGCTCAAGTGATCGGTGAGCACGTCCCCCCATGCCCCCTTCGGCGCGCTGTCGATGAGCTGACGGATGCCGGCATCCTGCGGCGCTCCCCACTCCTCAGCGAGGTTCTCCGCCTCGACGACACGGGCGATGCTCGCGGAGCGAAGCCCCTCGAGCACCTGCTCGATCTCGCGCGTCGCGAAGTGCATCCAGCGCGAACGGCCGGCGGCGAGCAGCAGCTCCTGCTCCTCCAGCTTGAACAGCAGAAGCTCGAGCAGTTCGCGCTCGCGCCACAGCTGCATCGACAACTCGTTGGCTCCCATTGTCTCTCTTCCCCAGTGTGCTTCCCCCAGCGGACAACGGGTCGTGCGACCCGTCAGCATCTAGCTATCGACCGCCTCCACATGATTGTTATCCGAATGCTGTGGGTATTTCTCCCCATGCCGCTAGTATTCAAAACGTGGTAGGGGGGGACCGACCATATTCGGGGCTGAGGGGCCTCGGTATTCGTACGGAGAGGCCACTGCCATGACGACTCGTGACGAGCGCAATCGGCTCATCGAGGAGAACCTGCCGCTGGTGGGGTACCTGGCCTCTGAGACGCACGCGCGCGCGACGCACGTGCCGCGCGAAGAGCTGGCCTCGGCCGGCGCCCTCGCCCTCGTGACCGCCGCCGATGCATTCGACCCCTCACTGGGGGTGCCGTTCGGAGCCTACGCTCGTCGGCGCATCCTCGGGGCGTTCGCCGACGAGATGCGCTCGATGGACTGGGCCACCCGTGGCATCCGTCGTCGTATCAAAGAGACCACCGCCGTGCAGGAGACCCTGTCGGCGGCACTCGGGCGTCAGGCGTCGGTCGCCGAGATCGCGACGACGATGGGCGTCTCGCACGACGAAGTGGCCGGCGCCCTCGCCGACGCCGCGCGCACCGTGACCACGCTCGACGAGGTCTACGAGTCGGATCTCGCCTCGTACACGCCGCTGCCCGAGGAGTCGGCCGTGGTCGCCGAGCGACGCGCCGTGCTCGAGCACGCCATCGCGGCACTGCCTGAGCGGATGCGATCGATCGTGCACGCCGTGTACATCGACGAGCGCCCCGTGAAGGAGATCGCTGAAGAACTGGGCGTCTCGCACTCGGCCGTGTCGCAGCAGCGCGCCGAGGCGATCCGTCTGCTGCGGGATGCCCTGGAGCGGTACTACCGCGACGGAGAAGAGGCACCGACGACCTCGCGGGTCTCCGCGTCGGTGCCTCTTCTCCGTCGCGGTAGTACCGCTCCAGGGCATCCCGCAGCA
>NZ_MJIR01000117.1:0-8008 GCF_001878835.1 Microbacterium sp. AR7-10
CAGCGCCCACAGCGCGGGCCAGGGGCTGCGGGTCGCGGTGCGGGCCGTGTCAGTCGAAGTCACCCGGCAACGCTACTCCTGCCCGCCGACGTCGGCGCACCTCCGTCATCCGCTCCTGCGTGGTGGGAAGATGGGTGCGTGAGCGAAGCACAGAGCATCCCCGGCTGGCGGCACCTGTATTCCGGCAAGGTCCGCGACCTGTACGCGTCGGAAGACCCGGCCGACACCCGCATCCTCGTCGTCGCCAGCGACCGGGTGAGCGCGTTCGACTTCGTGCTCTCCCCCGGCATCCCGCACAAGGGCGAGCTGCTCACCCAGCTGAGCGACTGGTGGTTCGACCAGCTCTCGGACGTGCCCAACCACCTCGCGGAGGGCGAGATCCCGGATGCCGTGGCGGGGCGCGCCATGCTCGCGATGGCACTCGAGATCCTGCCGATCGAGTGCGTCGTGCGCGGATACATCACCGGCACCGGGTGGGCCGAGTACGCGGCGCACGGCACCGTGTGCGGCATCCCGCTGCCCGCAGGCCTGCAGAACGGCGACCGCCTTCCGGAGCCCCTGTTCACCCCCGCCTACAAGGCCCCGCTCGGCGAGCATGACGAGAATATCACCTTCGAGCGCGTGGTCGAGCTGGTCGGTGCGGAGCGCGCCGACCAGCTGCGCGACGCGTCGCTGTCGCTGTACCGTCGCGCCGCGGAGATCGCGGAGCAGAAGGGCCTGATCCTCGCCGACACGAAGTTCGAGTTCGGGGTGGATGCCGACGGCATCCTGCGCCTGGCCGACGAGGTGCTCACCAGCGACTCGTCCCGCTACTGGGACGCCGCGGCCTGGGCATCCGGCACGACACCGGAAGAGCGGATGGCGAGCTTCGACAAGCAGATCGTCCGCGACTGGCTGGCGACCAACTGGGACCGGCAGGGCGAGCCGCCGGCGCTGCCCGCCGAGATCGTCGAGCAGACCGCCGACCGGTACCGCGCGCTCATCGGCCGCCTGACGGCCTGACCCGCCACCACTTCGGGGGCCGACACTCCAGATGTCGGCCCGATTCACGGAAACCGTCCGACATCTGGAGTGTCGGCCCCCGTTTCGTCGCACGCCGGATGCCNNGGCATCCGGGGCGGTAGGGTTTCCTCGGCCCTGATCCCGACTCCCGAGGAGCCCCCATGCCGCTGTGGAACATCCACGGCAACGGTCGCACTGTCGCGCCCGGCGCCGTCGTCCGCCCCGAAGAGCGCCTGAACTGGCCGGCGACCATCGCGATCGGCGTGCAGCACGTCGTCGCCATGTTCGGTGCGACGTTCCTCGTTCCGATCATCACCGGCTTCCCCGTGCCGACCACGCTGCTGTTCAGCGGCATCGGAACGATCCTGTTCCTGCTGATCACGCGCAACAAGCTCCCCAGCTACCTCGGATCCTCGTTCGCCTTCATCGCCCCGGTCACCGCCGCCACGGCATCGGCGGGCATGGGCTCGGCGCTCGCGGGCATCGTCGCGGTCGGCGTGCTGCTGGCCCTCATCGGCGTCGTCGTGCACACGGTGGGCGTGCACTGGGTCGACCGCTTCCTGCCGCCCGTGCTCGCCGGCACCATCGTCGCGCTGATCGGATTCAACCTCGCCGGCGCTGCGCGCGGCAACTACGAGCAGGCGCCGATCACGGCGACCTTCACCCTCGCGATCACCATCCTGTTCGCCGTGGTGTTCCGCGGATTCCTCGGCCGCATCTCGATCTTCCTCGGCGTGATCGCCGGATACGTCTTCGCGGCGATCCGGGGGGAGCTCGACTTCAGCAAGGTCGAGGCGGCCGACTGGATCGGCTTCCCGACGTTCCACCTGCCCGACTTCGCGACCCCGGGCACCTGGTCGGCGATGGCGATGTTCCTTCCCGTCGTGCTCGTGCTGATCGCCGAGAACGTGGGACACGTGCGCGGCGTGGCCACCATGGTCGAGGACCCCGCGATCAACAAGCAGACGGGCAAGGCGCTCATCGCCGACGGCATCTCGACCTCGCTCGCCGGCTTCTTCGGCGGTTCGGGAACCACCACGTACGGCGAGAACATCGGCGTCATGGCATCCACCCGCGTCTACTCGACCGCCGCGTACTGGGTGGCCGGCATCACCGCCATCCTGCTCAGCATGTCGCCCAAGTTCGGCGCGGTCATCAACTCGGTGCCCGCCGGCGTGCTCGGCGGCATCACCACCGCCCTGTACGGACTGATCGGCGTCATCGGCATCAAGATCTGGGTCGACAACCGCGTCGACTTCTCGCGCCCGGTCAACCAGTACACCGCCGCGGTCGGCCTGATCGTCGCGGTCGGCGGGTTCATGATCAAGGATCCGGAGTCGGGCTTCGAGCTCGGCGGAATCGTGCTGGCGACGATCGGCGCGATCCTCATCTACCACCTCGGCAACCTCATCGCGCGACTGCGCGGCTCGGGCGCCGACGACCCGAAGCCGCTCGCCGGCGTCGGCGCTCCGGGCGGTGACCCGGCCTGACGCGGGCAGCGGCCCTCACCGGGCGCAGGAGAGCACGCGAGCGCAGGTGCATTCCCCGGGGAATCCACCTGCGCTCGCGTGTTCTCCTGTTCTGGGGCGTCCGGCACGGCTGCTGAGCGCTCCTCCCCCGGGTCTGTCAAGGCCCCGCGGGGCATCCGGTCTGGGCGGTATCGTCGGCGCATGCTCGACGTCACACCTCTCGCTGACCTCGCCCGACGCCGCGATCTGCGCGTCGCGGTCGCCGAATCGTTGACCTCCGGGGCTCTCGCCAGTGCCATCGGCGCAGGCCCCGAGGCGAGCACCTGGTTCGGCGGCGGCATCGTCGCTTACCTGCCGGAGGTGAAGGAGCGCGTGCTGGGGTTCCCGGCCGATCAGGACCCGACCTCCGCCGAATGCGCGGAGCAGCTGGCCCGAGGCGCCCGTGAACTGTTCGACGCAGACCTGTGTGTCTCGACGACCGGGGTCGGTGGTCCGGATGCCGAAGACGGGCATCCCGCGGGGACCGTGTTCCTCGGATGGGCGACGCGCGACGAGGCCGGGCACCGCAGGCTCGACCTGGACGGCGAGCCCGAGGACGTGCTCGAAGCGACCGTCGAGGCGGCTGTCGAGCTGCTGTTCTCGCGCGCCGGCCGCGTGGAGCGCGCCGGTCGGGCGTAGCGCGCCGGTTCGGGCGCAGCGCCGGTTCGGTGGGAGACGCGGGAGGTCTCTGCCGAAACGGCGCGGACGCGGCGCGTCGCGTTTCACCACGCCGTCTCTCGAGACGGATGGTCAGTGATTCACGTCGCCACGCGGAAGCGGATGCGCACTCCGGGCGACAGCTGAGCGGCCAGATCGCGCGCGGCATCGGTCAGGGCGCCGATGATCGGATAGCCACCCGTGGTCGGATGATCGGGCCCGAACACCACGGGCTGGCCGTCGGCCGGCACCTGGATCGCTCCGTCCACCACCCCCTCGCTGGGCAGTTCGTCGAGGATCGCGCGCTCGAGCGGCCGCTCGCCGTGCAGTCGCATGCCGACCCGGTCGGAGCGCGCCGTGACCGTCCATTCCTGCTCGCCGAGCAGGCGCACCGCGGTCGCCGTGAACCAGTCGCGCCGGGGGCCGAGCGTGATGTCGAGCACGACGAGGCCGCCCGCCGCAGGCAGCTCGCGCGGCAGCGGCGCAGGCTCGACCGCGTTCGGCGCGGCGTCTCCCAGCGGCACCATATCGCCCGCTCGCAGCGGCGCCGGACCGATGCCCGAGAGAGTGTCGGTCGAACGGCTGCCCAGCTCTGCCGGCATCCGGATGCCCCCGCGCACCGCGATCGTGAACCGCAGCCCGCACATGGGTGCCCCGATGTGCAGCTCGTCGCCGTCGGCGACGGCGAACGGAACGCCGTGCCCGATGCGGCGGGTGGCACCGCCGGCGCCGGTCACCGCGAGTTCGCCCTCGGCCCCTGTGATGACCGCGACCCCGGCACCGTGGAAGCGGACGGCGGACGGCCCGATGCCCTCGAGAACCGCTGCCTCGGGCGCGTTGCCGACGGCGCGGTTCGCGTCTCGCATGGCGATCCGGTCGGCAGCTCCGGATGCCGGCACGCCGAGCGCCGCAAGGCCGGGGCGGCCCCGATCCTGCACGAGCAGCTGCAGCCCCGGGTTCAGCACCTCGAGCGCGGGCGCGGGAACCGGCGGACCGTTCGGACCGGCATCCGCGTGCCGCACGCCGACGCTCCGCTCTGCGGCTGAAGCATCCGACGTCCCCGACACCACGGCCGACCTCGCAGCCGACACCGCAACCCGATCAGCGGTGACGAAACGCACGCGAGCGCCGGGCACCAGCAGGGCGGGTGGGTCGCGGTGCACATCCCACATCACGGCATCCGTCGTGCCGATCAGCTGCCAGCCGCCCGGAGTCTCCCGCGGATACACCCCGCTGAACCGGCCGGCGAGAGCCACCGACCCCGCGGGCACGCGGGTGCGCGGCGACGGGCGACGCGGCACGTCGAACAGCGGGTCGTCGCCGACGAGGTAGCCGAAGCCGGGGGCGAAGCCCGAGAACGCGACCGTCCAGTGTGCGGCGCCGTGCCGGCGCACGAGCTCGTCGACAGAGACGCCGAGCAGTCTCGCCGTGTCCGCGAGGTCGTCGCCGTCGTATCGGACGGGCACGACCACCTCCGGCGCCGCTACGAGCTGGACCTGGTCCGCACGGGTCGCCGAAAGCGCGGAGGCCAGCTCCGCCGCCGATGTCACCAGCGGATCGAACCGCACGAGCACGGTGCGCGCCCCCGGCACCCGCTCGATCACCCCCGGCACGCCGGCCCAAGCGCGATGCATGCGCATCGCCTCGTCGAGGTCGGCGCACTCGACGAGCACCGCCCGATCCGACGCCGTCAGCACCCGCATGCGCTCACCCGCTCAGACCACGACGAACGGGGCGGTCGCGATGCCGGCCCCCTGCAGCATCCGCTTCGTCTCCGCGGCCATCGCGACCGATCCGGGACTGTCGCCGTGCACGCAGATCGACTGCGCGTCGACGCGCACGTCGGTGCCGTCGACCGCCCGCACGACACCCGACTCGATCAAGCGCACCATCCGCCGCGCCACGACGGAGGGGTCGTGCAGGACGGCCCCCGGCTGCGTGCGCGGAACGAGGGTGCCGTCGGGCAGGTAGCCCCGATCGGCGAAGGCTTCGGCGGCCGTTCGCAGTCCCGCGTCCGCGGCGATGTCGAGCACCACCCCGCCGGCCAGCCCCAGCATCACCAGCGCCGGGTCGACGGCGCGCACGGCCGCGACCACAGCCCGGGCCTGTCGTTCGTCACGCGCGATCGTGTTGTACAGCGCCCCGTGCGGCTTGACGTAGGCGACCCGGCCGCCGACGGCCGCGGCGAGGGCCATCAGGGCGCCCAGCTGGTATTCGACCTCGGCCTGCAGCGTGCGGGACTCGGGCTCGAGCGACGTGCGCCCGAAGTTCTCGCGGTCACGGTACGCGGGGTGCGCGCCGATCGCGACCCCGTTCGCCACGGCAGCGGCAAGCGTGTCGCGGATGCCCTCGGCGCTGCCGGCGTGGAAGCCGCACGACACGTTCGCGCTGGTCACGATCTCGAGCATCGCCGCGTCATCGCTCACCACGCGCTCGGCGGAGTTCTCGCCGAGGTCGGAGTTGAGGTCGATGGATGCCATACCGCCTGTCTACCCAACCCGTGTGCGGCTGTCCATCCGGGGCGCGTGTCAGACGGCGGGTGCCGACCCGCGCACCACGAGCTCGGTGGGCAGGATCGTCAGCGCCTCGGGCCGCCTGCCCGCCAGCAGGTCGACCACCATGTCTGCGAGCATCTCCCCCTGCGCGAACATCGGCTGGCGCACGCTGGTGAGGTCGGTCGACTCGGCCACCCGGGAGTCGTCGAAGCCGACGATCGCGACGTCGTCCGGCACCCGCAGCCCCGCCGCGCGCAGCACGCCGAGCGCACCGCGGGCCATCAGATCGCTCGCCACGAACATCGCGTCCGGCTGCTCGTCGCGCTGCAGCAGCAGACGCGCGGCCTCTGCCCCGCCGTGCTCGCTGAAGTCGCCGTCGATCTCGCCGACGCTCTGCAGGCCGGCATCCGCCAGCGCCGCGAGGAACCCGTCGCGGCGGTCTGCGCTCACCGCCATCGTCATCGTGCCCGTGATGGTCGCGATCCGCCGACGGCCGAGCGCGATGAGGTGCTCGGTCGCGGCGCGGGCCGCGGCCACGTTGTCGACGTCGACGATGATGTCGCTCTCGCGCGTCACGGCCGGCCGCCCGCCGAACACGACGGGCACGGCTTCTGCGATGCGCTCGATGAACGAGTCGCTGGCGTGGTGCGACACGATGATCGCGGCATCCACCCCGCCGTTGCGCACGAAGCGCGTCATCTTGCCGTCGGGGTCGTCGCTCGCGATCAGCAGGTTGAGGATGTACTCCGACTCGGCCAGGCGCGAGCTGATCCCCGCGACGACGGATGCCAGGAACGGATCGCCGAAGAACCGGGTGGTGTCCTCGGGGACGACGAGTCCGATCGCGTGGGTCTGCCGGCTGGCGAGCGAGCGGGCCGCACGATTCGGGGCGTAGCCGAGCTGGGCGATGGCATCCTGCACGGCCGCGAGCGCCTCGGCGCTGACCGACGTCGATCCGTTGACGACCCTGGACACCGTCGAGCGCGACACTCCGGCGAGTGCGGCGACCTCTTCGATCGTGGCTCGGGGCATCAGGGTGCGTGCTTTCGGGAATGCGTGTCGGCTGGGTCGGTGCGCAGCGTCACTCACCGACCGGTGTGCGCGGCGATGATGCGAGCGTACTCCGCACCGCTCTGCTTGATCGTGCGCTGCTGCGTCTCGTAGTCCACGCGCACGATGCCGAAGCGCTTCTGGTATCCCCACGCCCACTCGTAGTTGTCCAGCAGCGACCAGTAGAAGTAGCCGCGCACGTCGACGCCCTGCTCGATGGCGTCCAGCGTGGCCGCGACGTGCGCACGCAGGAATTCGGTGCGCTCGACGTCGGCGACCTCGCCGTCGGGGCCCACCTGGTCGTCGTAGGCGGCACCGTTCTCGGTGACGTACAGCGGCACATCGCCGGCGTAGTCGTTCGCGACGCGCACGAGCAGACGGGTGAGACCCTCGGGCTGCACCTCCCAGTCCATCCCGGTGCGCGGCAGGCCGCGCTCGACCCAGTAGATGCCTTCCTTGGAGGGGAACGGCGAGCGCGTCTCGCGCTGCTGGCCCTCCGTCTGGTGCGGGTCGCCCCCGCCGGGCTGCGGATGTCCGGACAGCAGCTCTCCGTGGTAGTAGTTCACGCCCAGCGCGTCGAGCGGAGTCGAGATGATGTCGAGGTCGCCGGGCTGCACGGCTGCCTGCCACTCGGCGACCGCGGCCGGGTCGACCTCGCGGAAGTCGCGCACGATGTCGGCCGGGTACTCGGCATGGAAGATCGGGCTGAGGAACCAGCCGTTGAACTGCCCGTCGATGCGGCGGGCGGCATCGACGTCGAGCGGATCGTCGACGTCGGCGGGATCGGCGACCGTGAGGTTGAGGGTGATGCCGAGGTCGAGCGACGCGTCGCGCTCGCGCAGCGCCTGCACGGCGCGACCGTGCGAGAGCAGCAGGTGATGCGAGGCGAGAAGGCCGTCGCGGATGCTCGTGCGCCCTGGCGCGTGCACGCCCGCGGTGTACGAGAGGAACGACGAGCACCACGGCTCGTTCATGGTGGTCCAGTGCTGCACGCGGTCGCCGAGCACGTCGTGCACGCTGAGCGCGTAGTCGGTGAAGCGCTCGGCGATGTCGCGATCGGTCCAGCCGCCGAGCTCTTCGAGCGCCTGCGGCATGTCCCAGTGGTGCAGGGTGAGCCACGGCACGATGTCGGCCTCGAGCAGCTCGTCGACCAGACGGCTGTAGAAGTCGAGGCCCTTCGCGTTGACCGGGCCGCCGTCGGGACGCACCCGCGACCAGGAGGTCGAGAATCGGTACGTCTGCAGCCCGAGCCGCTTCATCAGCGCGACGTCGTCGGCCTGTCTCTTATACACATCT
>NZ_MJIR01000118.1:0-18938 GCF_001878835.1 Microbacterium sp. AR7-10
TCCCGTGCGCGTGCTGCGCGATGCCACGCAGATGAGCGAGTTCCAGACCGGGGACGTGCTCGTGGCCGACATGACCGATCCCGACTGGGAGCCGATCATGAAGCGCGCATCCGCGATCGTCACCAACCGCGGCGGCCGCACCTGCCACGCCGCGATCATCGCCCGCGAGCTCGGCATCCCCGCCGTCGTCGGCACGGGCGACGCGACGCGCGTGCTGGCCGACGGCCAGCCGGTCACCGTGTCCTGTGCCGACGGAGACACGGGCGTCGTGTACGAGGGCATCCTGGCCTTCGCCGAAGAGGAGACGGCGCTCGACAGCATGCCGGAACCGCCGGTGAAGATCATGATGAACGTCGGAACGCCCGATCAGGCGTTCTCGTTCTCCCGCCTTCCGCACCGCGGGGTCGGTCTGGCCCGGCTGGAGTTCATCATCAACCGGCAGATCGGCATCCATCCCCGCGCCCTGCTCGAGCACGACACCCTGCCCGACGACCTCCGCCGACAGGTGGATGCCAGGATCGCCGCCTACCCGTCGCCGCGCGAGTACTTCGTGCAGCGGGTGGCCGAGGGCGTCTCGATGCTCGCCGCCGCGTTCGCCCCGGAGCCGGTGATCGTGCGGCTGAGCGATTTCAAGTCGAACGAGTACGCCAACCTCCTGGGCGGGGATCGTTACGAGCCGCACGAGGAGAACCCGATGATCGGATACCGCGGGGCCTCGCGCTACATCTCCCCGGAGTTCCGCGACTGCTTCGAGATGGAGTGCGAGGCGCTGACGTTCGTGCGCGACGAGATGGGCTTCACCAACGTGCAGGTGATGGTTCCGTTCGTCCGCACCGTGGCCGAGGGGCAGGCCGTCGTCGAGCTGCTGGGCGAGAACGGCCTGCGCCGGGGCGAGAACGGCCTGAAGGTCATCATGATGTGCGAGGTCCCGACGAACGCGCTGCTCGCCGACGACTACCTCCAGCACTTCGACGGCTTCTCGATCGGCTCGAACGACATGACGCAGCTCACGCTCGGTCTCGACCGCGACAGCGCACTGGTGGCGGACACCTTCGACGAGCGCGACCCGGCCGTGCTCAAGCTGCTCTCGATGGCGATCGAGGCATGCCGTCGTCAGGGCAAGTACGTCGGCATCTGCGGCCAGGGCCCGAGCGATCACCCCGAGCTCGCGGAGTGGCTCGTCGAACAGGGCATCGAATCGGTGTCCCTGAACCCCGACACCGTCATCGAGACGTGGCTGCGACTGGCGCGAATGGCGCCGATGCAGGTGTGAGTCCAGCGCTCGGCAGGTGACATGGAGCGAAACAACGATGCGCGATATGTCCTGCCGGGCGGGCCGCGGCCCCTCACCCCGCACAGTCGGCTACGGTTCAGAGTGAGCGTGTGTGCGCTCATCGAACGAATGCAGGTGCCCCATGCCATATCGCGACCGGACCACAGTGGAGCGCTGGGTCAACGAGTACATCGAGTCGCACAGCGCGGACTCGCTGGGCGTCGCGGTGCTCGACAAGAACTTCGAGGCCGGACCGAACTCCGGAATAGTGGTCGTCACGCTGCGTTCCGCCAGCACGATCACGTTCCTGCACCCCGAGATCCGTCAGGGGCTGCCCAACTGGGTGGTCACGTTCGAGGGGCGAAATGAGACGCTCGACCTCGACGACGCGGCCCTTCGTCAGCTCGCGGAAGACCTCACGTCTCTCGCGGAGCTCCGTTCATTCCTGCAGCAGAAGACCGACGCGGTCGTCCTCACGCACGGACCGCGCGGCTGAGGCAGGCGCTCAGGCGGGGAACACCGTGAGCAGTGCGCCGAACGCGGCGGTGACTCCGGCCACGAGGCCCGCAGACGCGGCGATGGGGTGCACGATCCGACCGACGTGGCGATCGCGCATGCGCGAGCGCTCGGGCTTCCACGACAGCACGGCCGTCTTGGCTTCGGAGAGATCCGCATAACGGCCGATCGGCGCGCTCGTCGCGTCGAAGGCGACGAAGTGACCGTCGGGGGTCGTGTCGACCGAGCCGACGTACTCGCCGGCCTTCGAGGCCACGTGGAAGCCGGTGTCGACCTTGCTCCACGTCACCGCACGGGGCACGATGCCGGCCGTGGGAGCGACCGGGTCGGTTGCCGAGACGGCGCCGTGGACGTAGAGGCGGCCTGCGGGGTGCTCTGCGATGGTCATGCCACACGCGCCAGTGCCGGGGTGCGGACATCGAGCTCGGTGATCTCGCGCTCGGCGACCTGGTCGCAGAGATCGATGACGACGCCCGCCGACGAGTTCGCCTGATCGGCGAGCTGCTGCAGGTAGCTCCGGTCGAGCTGCTTGGCGGCCTCGGCGTCCATCCTGAACTGCAGCGGGATCGAACAGTGCAGCCAGATGCTGGAGCGCTCGACGCCTCCGTCGACCAGACGGTCCCACGAGAGCGAGAAGCTCTCGTTGCGGCGCAGCTTGGTCGACACGAGAACCTTCAGGTGAGCGAGGATGCGGTCCGGCATCTCGATTGCTTCGCCGGTGGCTCCGTAGTGCAGCGTGCCCATTTCAACTCCTCAGGTCGGTGTATCCGATGTGAGAAAACTTACTCAGATCAAAAGTAGTTTGTCAAACTACATATCTGCCACGCTTCACGTCTTGCTATAGTGGGAGCAGGAGGTGGCCATGAGCGTTCAGCTTGACGCCGCGGAGGTGATCATCGACGCCCTTCGGCAGTACCAGGAAGCCGATAGCGCGATGCATGCGCGTGCCCGGCAGGTTTCCTCGATGTCCGACAACGAGATCCGCATCATCCAGTACCTCCTCGGTGCCGCCATGAACGGCGACACCGTGACCCCGACCGCGCTGTCTAAGCACCTCGGCGTCACCTCGGCATCCATGACCGCTCTGCTCGATCGCCTCGAGCGCGCCGGCGCCATCGAGCGCGTGCGGCACCCCTCCGACCGTCGCAGCCTGGTGATCACGGCCACGCCGCTCGCGGAGCAGACCGTGGGCGCGCCCGTCGTCGCCTTTCAGCAGGCGACGCAGGAGATCGCCGCAGACCTCACGGAAGCGGAGCAGGCTGCCGTCGTCGGATTCCTCCGTCGGCTCACTGCCGCCGCAGACCAGGCCAGCCGTTCGACCACCGCCTGACGCCGACCGGACAGCGCGTCAGCTGCTGAGCGCCGCCGCGATGCGCACCACGGCCTCGCGGAGGAGCGGTCGCGGAGTGGCGAACACGAACCGCGTGCACCCGATCGCGGCCTGTCCGCATAGCGCGCCGTCGGTCATCGACACCGCGGCGTTCTCGCGGAGCCAGGCGCCGAGGTCGGCATCCGCACCGAGCTCGGCCCACAGCCGCGTACCGCGGAAATCGAGCAGGGCGATGTAGGTCCCCTCCGGCACGGTGACCCGCACCCCGGGAAGGTGCTCCGCCACCAGCTCAGCGAGCAGTCGCCGGTTGCCGTCGAGGTACTCGATGACCCCGGCCAGCCACTCGGCGCCCCCGGTGTAGGCCGCGAGCTGCGCGATCACGCCGATCGTCGCGGTGCCGTGACCGGCCCACCCGCCGTCGGCATCCCACGCGTCCCTGGTCTCGGCGTTCGACAGGATCAGCTGCGCGCACTTGAAGCCGGCGAGGTTCCATGCCTTCGACGCCGATGTCGCCGTCAGCGTGTGCGCGGCCGCGGCATCCGACACGGATGCGTACGGGATGTGCCGGGCGGGCTCGTACACGAGCGGAGCGTGGATCTCGTCGGAGAAGACCCGCCCACCGGCAGCCGACACGGTCTCCGCGATCGCCAGCAGCTCTTCCCGAGTCGCGACCGTGCCCAGCGGATTGTGCGGGTTGCAGAGCACGAGCAGCTCGCCGCCCTCGGCGAACGCGGATGCGACGGCCGTGAGGTCCATGACCCAGCGCCCGTCGACCTCGAGGCTGGGCACCTCGATCACTCGACGTCCGTGTCGCAGCGGCACATCGAGGAACGGCATGTAGGCGGGGGTCGGCACGATCACCGCCGCGCCGGGCTGGGTGTAGGTGGTGATCGCGAACTCGTACGCGGCGATCACGTCGGCGACGAGCCGCACGTCCGCACTCGGCACGGTCCAGCCGTATCGATCGGCATACCAATCGGCCACCGCCTGCTGCAGCGCGCGAGCGGTCGGCACGGGCAGGTAGCCGGTGAATCCTGCGCGCAGCGCGTCGCCGACGGCATCCGAGATCGCGGGCGCGACGCCGAAGTCCATCTCGGCGATGAACGTGCCGATCGTGTCGGGGAAACGCGTCCACTTGACGCTGCCCGCCCGCCGCAGGTCGGCCTCGGTGATCGCGTCGTACGGGTGCGGTGCGGCGAGGTCGGCGAGGCTCATGCATCCATTCTGCCGTGCCCGCCCCGGCATCCGGCATGGCCGGCGCCGCGCAGCGTCACACGCCGCTACAGCCAGCCCTTGCGCTTGAACGCGAGGTAGAGGCCGCCGCCGAGCGCGACCATCGCGGCGATCGAGAGCGGGTACCCGTACGGCCAGTTCAGCTCGGGCATGTCGAGGAAGTTCATGCCGTAGATCGATCCGATCAGCGTCGGCGCGAACAGGATCGCCGCCCACGCCGAGATCCGCTTCATCTGGTCGCCCTGACGGATGCTCTCCTGGGTCATCCGCCGCATCTCCTCGTTCTGCCGGCGTGCGACGATCGTCGATTCGACGGTGAGCGCGTTCTCGAGCACAGCGCGGAACGTGGCGGCCCGGTCGGCGACCCGGATGGCGTGATCGTGCACGTCACGCAGTCGACGCTGCAGCTCGGCATCCGCGTCGCGCCTCTCCCCATCGCGCAGCAGCCCGCCGACGATGTCCGTCAGCGGCTGCGCCGCGCGCTGGAACTCGAGCACCTCGCGCGAGAGCTCGTAGATGCGCTGCGTGGCGTCGACGTCATCGACGAACAGCTGGTTCTCGATCTCGTCGATGTCGTTCTCGAGCCCGGCCAGCACCGGCGCGTACCGGTCGACCACCTCGTCGAGGATCGCGTACAGCACGGCCTCCGGCCCGTGGGCGAGCAGGATGGGATCGCTCTCGAGGCGGCGGCGCACCTGCCCGAGGTCCGGCTCCTCGGCGTGGCGCACCGTGACGACGAAGTCGCGCCCGACGAACACGTGCACCTCGCCGAACTCCACCTCCTCCTCCGCATCGAGGTAGCGCGCGGGTCGCAGCACGACGAAGAGATGATCTTCGTAGTGCTCGAGCTTGGGGCGCTGATGCCCGCGCAGGGCGTCTTCGACGGCGAGCTCGTGCAGCCGGAATTCGGCGGCGACCGTCTGCAGCTCCTCGGCATCCGGTCGATACAGACCGATCCAGCCCATTCCGCCGCGCTCGCGCATCAGCTCGAAGGTCTCGTCGATGCTGTCGGGATTCGCCGTGCGCGCACCGCCCACGTAGATGCCGTTGTCGACGATCGCCATGCCGTGCCTCCTGAGCGCGCCGTTCGCGCTGTCGCGAACGTACCACTGGGAACGGGCCCCGCCGATGCGCGGCGGGGCCCGTTCGATTCGATCCGGGTCAGCGCCGGCGTCGCGCGACGATCACGATGGCGGTGATGACGGCGGCGAGCAGCACCACTCCGAGGCCGATCAGCAGCGGCCACGGCATCGGGTCGGACTGCTCGGTCGGCTGCGCGGCGTCGGAGGGCTGGGCGGTCGGGTCTGCCGCAGCCGTCTCGCTCGGGGTGGCGCTGGGCGTCGCGGAGGGCTCGGGCACGGTCAGCGAGAACGCGTACTCCCCCGACGTCGGGTGCCCGTCGCTCGAGACGACCTGCCAGGTCACCGTGTAGGCGCCGTCGGGCATCCCCTCCGTCAGCGGAACCGTGACCGTGTCGGCCTCGATCGACGGCGGCCCGGCCACCCAGTCCTGACCGGACTCGTCGACGACGGTCATGGCCGTGCCGCTGTTCTCGTCGATGGAGAGCAGCGTGTTCGAGAAGGTCAGCACGACCTCGGTGGGCGCGGCGGTCAGCTGCGAATCGGCGGCAGGGGTGCTCGAGACGATCGTGTCGTGAGCGGACGCCGGAGCGGCGACGGCGAGCGCGGCGACGGTCGCCACGGCGACGGCGGCGATGGTGGTGCGGATGCGGAACATGGGAGACCTCTTTCTGGGTGCCGCGACGCGGCGAATCATCTGGAAGGGGCGCGGGGCGCCCGACGCGGCCATACGGCGGCGATGGATCAGACGACGTTCAGAGGCGGCCCGCGCCGATGCAGCGCGGCCAGGCGCGGCTCGGCGCGCGGCGATGCCGGCAGCAGTGCCCAGCGCGGCCGGGTCGGAACGGCGGGCACAGCCGGTGCGACGGCGACCGAGCGCGTCAGCCAGCGCACGACGGAGGATGCCAGGGCCGTGAGCGCCTGGATCAGACGCTCACCACGATGCAGCGCGACGACGGTGACGAGCGCGGCGATGCCGTGCGCGAGCCACATGCCCGCATCCTCGGGGACGACCGCCGTGCCGGCGGCGGGCAGCGTGAGCGGCCCGTGCACGTGCGTTGCGATGCCGCCTCGCGGTGCGATCGCGCCGAGCACGAACAGCACGTGGAACAGCGCCTGCGACACCATCACCGAGAACGTCAGCCTGATCGCCGACAGGCGGATGCCCGAGAGCAGCGTGCAGAGCATGAACGACAGCAGCCAGGGAACCGCGACACCGAGCATCCCCGGCATCTGACCGCCGACCCAGACGTGGGAGGCGAGGGCGACGAACGTCGAGATCGAGGCGCCCGCGAAGCCGCGGAGGAGCCGAGATCTACCAGACGAGCACACCCGTCCATCCTTTCATGGCGTGGGAGGCACGTCGGAGGCGACGCCATGGGGCCGCCCCTGGCGCCCCGCCCAGACCGCGCCGGCGCTGGCGAGCAGGTCGCCTCGGATGCTCGTGCGGCTCACTCCGCGGCAGGCGGTGCGCAGATGGCCGCGTCAGCGATGCTCTGCGCGTACTGCTCAGCCGTGAACGGCAGTCCGAACTCCGGCGCCGTCTGCCCCTCGGCAGCAGGAGCCTTCGACGCGATCGCCGCGAGCTCCCAGGCGAGGTACGCGGCCATCGCGCCACCCGCGGACGAGCCGTTGAGCGTGACCGCCACGGTGAAGCCGGTGGCCGGGTCGGAGTACGCCGCGGTCGCGTAGCCGGGAACCCAGCCGTGCTGTCCGACCATCGAGCCCACGAGGTACCCGCCGCCGGTCGCCTGGTACCAGCTCGGCGCGCCGGGGCTGACGGGGAGCGGGGCGCCGAAGCGAGCGGGCTCGGCGTTCTTCGCGCGCAGCGCCTGACGTGCCTCCGCCTGGGCGTAGCGCCCGAGGTCGGTGATGGTCGAGACGACGCCCGAGTCGGTGAAGCCGATGCTCGACGAGCTCTTCGTGATGTCGACGGGGGCCGCGCAGTCGTACCCGCCGCCCTCGGCCGGGGGAAGGAAGGTGCCCTTGAGTGCCGGCGACGGGCTGGGTGCGGCCGACTCGCGCGGCGGCAGCGAGGTGGACGCCAGCTCGAGCGGCCCCGTGACGTACTTCGCGATCAGCTCGGACGCGCTGCGACCGGACACGCGCTCCAGCGCCATGCCCAGCATGAGGTACCCGGCGTCCGACTCGCGGTACTCGGTGTGCGCCGGCGTGCGGGCGGTGCCCAGCCCGAAGCTGGCCAGCTGCAGGGGAGCCCACTCGCGCCCCGGCGTGTTCAGCCAGTACGGCTTCACCACGGCCTCGGAGGAGCCGACGCCGCTCGTGCCGTTGCAGAGGTCGAGCAGCGTGATGTCGGAGAGGTCGGCGACGCCCGAGACGTACTTCGGCACGGGGGTGTCCAGTTCGACCGTGCCGTCGTCGGCCATGCCGTAGAGGACATCGCACGTCATCAGCCGGGTGACATCGGCGATGCGGAACGACATGTCGGTGGTCACCTCGGCGCCGTCCGGGCCCTGCGTGCCCACGCCGGTGACCCACTCGCCGCTCCAGGGCACCCAGACGCCGACGATGGCGCCCGAGGATCCGCTGGCGACGATCGCCCGCTCGACGGCGGCCTGCAGCTGCCCGGTCACATCGTCGGGCAGCTTCGCGTCGACCTGCTTCGGGGGCGTGTAGCTGAACTCGGAATCCGATCCGGTGCAGCCGGTCAGTGCGAGGGCCAGGGCGAGCACGCCGCCAACGGCTGCGCGCACACGGCGCGACGAACGAAGATGCATGAAACACTCCCGGGGGATGGACTCTCCGAGTCTAGGGCGACGAGGCTGAAAGGCCGCCCGTCACGGCATCCGGATGCCCTTTTCCTTCTTCCCGTCTGCTGCGGCGCTCTCGGCTCGCCGGGCCTGACGCGCTTCCCACGCCTCGCGCATGAATCGACGCACGTCCTCGTCGACGCGGATGTCGCTCGGCCGCAGCGGGCGCGAGAGGTACAGCCCGTCGAGCGAGGTGAGCCGCGACAGCGCGACATACGTCTGCCCCGGCGCGAACGCACCCGATCCGAGGTCGACGACCGCGCGATCGTAGGTCTTGCCCTGCGACTTGTGGATCGTGACCGCCCAGGCCAGGCGCAGCGGGAACTGGGTGAACTCCGCGGCGACCTCGCGGCTCAGGGTCTTCGTGCCCGGGTTGTACGCGTAGCGGAACCTCTCCCACACGGCCGGCTCGACATCGAACTCGTCGCCGTCCACCTCGACGCGCACGGTGTCGCCGAGGATGCGGGTGACCGTCCCGATCGACCCGTTCACCCAGCGCGGGGGCTCGCCCTGCATGGCGATGTCGTTGCGCAGGAACATCACCTGCGCGCCCACCTTCAGCTTCAGCTCGGCGTCGGCGGGGTAGTTCGCCTCACCCCGCCCGAAGTCGCCCGACACCTCGGCGTGCGCGGTCTGCTCGCGCCCCGGCAGGGCCGCGAGGTGGCGCCGGTTGATGCTGTTCACGATGTCGTTGCGGGTCGCGAGGGTGATGATCGGCACCTCGCCCGGCTCGGGCTCGGGCGGAGTGCGCGCGCCCTTCTCGTTCAGCGCACCCGCGATGTCGGCGGTGACGCGCCCGTACCGCACGGCGTTCAGCATCGCCTTGAAGCCGTCGTCGGACTGGCGGTGGATGTGCACCAGCTCGTGCACGTGCAGCTTCGCGCCGTAGCTGCCGATGTCGAGCATGCCGCCGGCGTCGTCCCTGCCTCCGGTCCACACCTTGGCGTCGAAGAACCAGAACGAGCGGTAGTGATCCTGCACGTACCGCAGCTCGTCGCCGCGCGGCGGCACCGGCGCGAGCTGGTACGGGTCGCCGAACATGACCACCTGCACTCCCCCGAACGGGATGCCGCGCTTGCCGCGCGCCTGACGGAGAGATCGGTCGATGGCATCCATCAGATCGGCGTTCACCATCGAGATCTCGTCGATGACGAGGGTCTCGATCGCGTTGAGGATGCGGCGGGTCGCGTCGGACTGCTCGATCTCGCTCTCGGCGATGAGTCCGACCGGCAGCCGGAAGAGCGAATGGATCGTCTGCCCCTCGACGTTCAGGGCGGCGACACCGGTGGGCGCACAGATCGCGATCTGCTTCTTCGTGTTCCAGGCGAAGTGCTGCAGGAGGGTCGACTTGCCCGTTCCGGCACGACCGGTGATGAAGACGTGCTCATCGGTGTCCTCGATGAGTCGGAACAGCGCGTGCTGTTCTTCGGAGAGGGCGACGGACACGACCCTATGTTAAGTCCCCGACGGGTGCGTACGGCATCGTCCCAGCGCCGACTGCCTAGACTTGCGCCATGATGCAGGGGCGGGTGTCACCGGGGCGGACGCGCCCGCGCGGGCGCTCCAGCCTGCGGTCCGACCTCACCCTGCTGGCCGTCATCGGCGTGCTGCTGTTCGCCGCGATCGCCGCGGGCGGGATGTCGCTGTACCAGTCGTTCTACAGCCCCTCCGCCTTCGTGCAGCGGTACCTGGATCTGCTCTCCAGCGGGCGCGCCGCCGAGGCGCTGCAGGTTCCGGGCGTCTCGCTCGACCTCGCCGTGCTGCAGGATGCCGGGATCGACGCCTCCGCCTCCGAAGCGCTGCTGCGCCGGGCCGCCCTCGCCCCGCTCACCGACGTGACCGTCACCGAGAAGGGCTCGAAGGACGGCGTGCACGAGATCGTCGTCGACTACGTCGCCGGCGGTGTCGACGGCACCTCGATCTTCACCGTCGCGCAGGACGGCTGGGTGGGAGTCGCCCCGAACTGGCGCTTCACGGTGAGCCCGCTGGCCGAGATCCAGCTCACCGTGCGCGGCGCCGACGTCTTCGCGGTGAACGGCTTCGCGATCGATCGGCGTCAGGTGTCCGTCGACGGCGCGGATGCCGCCCCGCTCGACCCCCTGCACCTGCTGGTGTTCACCCCGGGCAGGTACTCGGTCACCGTCGACACGGCCATCTCGTCCACCCCGGGGGTGAGCGTGCTCGCCGACACCGCGCTCGCTCGCACGCCCGTCGATGTGCAGGCCCAGCCGACCGAGAGGTTCGTCGAGGTCGTGCAGCAGCAGGTCGAGCAGTTCCTCACCGAGTGCGCGACGCAGGAGGTGCTGCAGCCCACCCGCTGCCCGTTCGGTCTGCAGCTGCACAACCGACTCGCCCCGGACACCGTGCCGAAGTGGTCGATCACCGCACAGCCCGTCGTGACCCTCGAGCCCGACGGCGGCGCCTGGGCGCTGCCTCCCACCGACGCGATGGCGCACATCGAGGTGCGGATCCAGTCGCTGTTCGACGGCACCGTCCGCGACGTCTCGCAGGACGTGCCGTTCCGGGTGAACGGCACCGCGACCGTGCTCCCGGACGGATCGGTGTCGATCCGCGTCGGCTCGCCGGACGGCGATCAGCCGACGCTCGAGGACTGAGCCCTCAGCGCACGCTGTCCCGCTCGGCCATCCGTGCCAGCCGAGCGTTGTACTCCTCCAGCTCGGCGTCCCCGGTTCGATCGGCATGTCGATCACGGCGACGCTGCAGCCTGGCATCCGATCGCGACCACTGGATCGCGACGGTGACCGCCAGGATCAGCGTCGGGATCTCGCCGACCGACCACGCGATGCCACCGCCGATGTACTGATCCTCCATCGGCGTCGGACCCCAGGTGCGGCCCATCGAGCCGAACCACTCGGCGACGAACAGGCCCGACTGCATCATGATCGCCATGCCGAAGAACGCGTGCGTGGCCATCACGGCGATCAGCGTGATGAGCCGGCCCGCGTACGGCAGACGGTACGGGATCGGATCGACGCCGATCAGCGTCATCGCGAACAGGTAGCCCGAGATGAGGAAGTGGATGATCATCCACTCGTGTCCCAGGTGGTCGTACATCGCCCAGCGCACGAGATCGGTGAAGTAGAACGCCCACAGCGACACGGCGAAGATGCCGGCGGCGACGAACGGATGCGTGATGAACCGCGAGTACGGCGAGTGCACCGCCCACAGGATCCACTCGCGCCCGCCGCGCGTGCCGTCGTCGCGCTTGTGGATGCTGCGCAGCGCCAGCGTGATCGGAGCGCCCGCGACGAGGAGCACGGGGATCGCCATGCTGAGCAGCATGTGTCCTGCCATGTGCACGCTGAACAGGTAGTCCTGGTACGCGTTGATCGGACCGCTCGTGACCCACAGCAGCAGGGCCATGCCGAGCATCCAGAAGATCGTGCGATGCACCGGCCAGGCATCCCCGCGCCGGCGCAGCCGGACGATCCCCACGATGTAGAGGAAGACGCCGAAGCCGGCGGCCGCGATCCACAGCACGTCGAGGTCGAACGACGTGAACCAGCGGTCGAGGGTCAGCTCGGGCGGCAGCGGCTCCCGGGTGAGCCGTTGCGCGGGCGTCTGCACCGCCGGCGCCTGCTCGCCGAGCGGCGGGGGCGTGCGGGCGAGCGCGGCGGCGGCGCCGGAGGCGATGCCCATCAGGGCGAGCTCGCCGAGGATCAGCGACCAGAACGCGCGCTTCTCGCGGGCACCGCCGAGGTGCGGGATGAGTCGGCGTCGGTACCAGGCGCCGAACAGGCCGAGCCCGACGAGGGCGACGGCCTTGGCGATGACGATCAGGCCGTACGGCGAGAGCAGCTCGCTCCACTCCCCCAGCGCGACGACGGTGCGCGCGACGCCCGAGAACGCCACGACCACGAACGCGGCGAGCGCCAGCGACGAGTAGCGTGCGACGAGCACGGGCAGGTCGATGCGGGCATCCGTCTTCGCCGTCTTCCCCGTCTTCGGCTGAGCGCCGACGCGTCCGTCGACGTGACGGAGGATGACGAGCAGCAGCACCCCGCCCACCCACACGGCGGCGCCGATCGTGTGCAGCAGGATCGCGTTCACCGCGACGGTGTGACCGGCGACGTCACCCGAGTGGCCCTGCGTGGCCATCGGCAGGAAGGCCGCCGCGGCGAGCACCGCGGTGAACGCCGTGCCCGTCCAGGTGCGCCAGCCGAACAGCAGCAGCGTGATCACCGCGCCCATCAGCGTGGTGATCAGCCAGGCCTGACCCAGCGGCAGCTCGAGCAGATACCGGCCGAACTGATCGCCGAAGCCGCGGTCGGCGGTGAGCTTCGGGTTGAACGCCGCCATGAACGTGAGGAATGCGGTGATGCCCGAGCCGATGGTGAAGACGGCCGCCCCCGCGGATGCCGTGTCGATCGCCCGCTCGAACGGTCGGGTCCCGACGCGCAGGGCGAACAGCGCCAGCACCAGCGAGCCGAGCATCGCCGCGGCGCCGAGGTTGGCGACGAGCTTCACGGCAGGAAGACCCCACATGACGATGGGGCCGGGGTCGAGCAGCTTCGGAGGCACCGCGCCGCCGCCCACGATGAGGGCGGCGATGAGTCCGGCGGCCCCGCTGATGACGAGGATCGCCAGGCCAGCGAGACGGTACGGGTTCACGCTTCCAGCCTACGGCCGATACGACGGAAGACCGCCCCCGAGGGGACGGCCTTCCGTACGGCGAGCGGTCTTACTTGACGGCTGCCTTCAGCTTCGAGCCTGCGGTGACCTTGACGCGCTTGCCGGCCGGGATCTTGATCTCGGCGCCGGTCTGCGGGTTGCGGCCGGTGCGGGCGGCGGTGTCGACCTGCTCGAACGCGATCCAGCCCGGGATCGAGACCTTGCTGCCCTTGGCAACGGCGTCCGAGACGGTGGTGAACAGCGAGTCGAGCACGCGCGAGACGGTGGCCTGGCTCTCGCCGGTGGCGGAAGCGATGCTCGCGACGAGCTCGGTCTTGGTGATGGACTTGTCAGCCATGTCACTCCTCCAGCGACGAAGGTCCGTCGCATCGTGTTGATTTCGAGGGAGAGCCCCCGTCGGTCGTTCGACCGCCTTGAATGTACCAACCGCGGGATGTGATTCCGCGTCATTTCGCGGGTTTTGGCCGGATTTCCCGGCGAGTTGCGTCACTTTGGCCACTTCGGTCACAGATTCGACCGGTTGACGGATCGGGGAGGGAATGCAAAAGGGGCGAGGATCCGAAGATCCTCGCCCCCTGTGCAGCCCTTCGACGAGCTCGGGGAATGCTTACCAGCTCGACTTGGTGATGCCGGGCAGCTCGCCACGGTGGGCCATGTCACGGAAGCGGACACGCGAGATGCCGAACTTCGTGAGCACGCCACGGGGGCGGCCGTCGATGGCGTCGCGCGAACGCACGCGGCTCGGCGACGCGTTGCGCGGAAGCTTCTGCAGGCCGACGCGTGCGGCCTCGCGGGCCTCGTCGGTGGCGTTCGGGTCGACCAGGGTCTTCTTCAGCTCGGCGCGACGCTCGGCGTAGCGCTCGACGATGACCTTGCGCTGCTCGTTGCGAGCGATCTTGCTCTTCTTCGCCATGATTAACGCTCCTCGCGGAATTCGACGTGCTTGCGAACGACCGGGTCGTACTTCTTCAGCACGAGGCGGTCCGGGGTGTTGCGGCGGTTCTTCTTGGTCACGTACGTGTAACCGGTGCCCGCCGTCGAGCGCAGCTTGATGATCGGACGGATGTCCTGAGCCTTCTTGGCCATTAGAGCTTCACACCCTTCGCCTTGAGGTCCGCGACGACCTTCTCGATACCGCGAGCGTCGATCACCTTGATGCCCTTGGCGGACACGTTCAGGGTGACCTTACGACCGAGCGACGGCACGTAGTAGGTCTTCTTCTGCACGTTCGGGTCGAAGCGGCGCTTCGTCCGGCGGTGCGAGTGCGAGATGTTGTGACCGAAGCCGGGAACAGCACCGGTCACCTGGCACACTGCTGCCATGTTGTGACTCCTTCATTACCGTGAGGCCGGACGGCCCCACCCAAGATCCCTTGTCTGCATCCCACCCGCAGGCACAGCACAAGGCCGGGAGAGAGGTGTGGGATACGAACTGCGCACAGGAGTGTGCACAGACAAGGAGTCAGTCTAGCACGGCGTCGTCGTTCAGCCGTGCCGCACCGGATTCCGGTATCAGAGTGGTGCGAACATTCTCGAATCGTGCTACTCTACCCGCGTAGATCACTGGGGACCGAGGGGTTCCGGAACCGTTCTGAGGGGCACGGTTCCGGGGCCCCTTCCCTTTGTTGACACCTGTTGACGGCGGATGGAAGACTGCGGCACATGGCGTTCACCATGGGGCTCGTCGGCGCGGGCCAGTTCGCAGGTCAGTTCGCCACCCTCTTCCATCATCATCCGGGCATCTCGGCCGTGCATGTAACGGACGTCGTCCGCTCTCGGGCGACCGAGCTGGTGACCTCCGCCGGCCTCGCCGGGACGTTCGACAGCTTCGACGAGATGATCGCGTCGCCTGCGATCGACTCGATCGCGATCTTCACGCAGCGCTGGACCCACGGTCCGCTCGTCGTCAAGGCGCTGCGCGCCGGCAAGCACGTCTACTCCGCCGTGCCCATGGCGATCACCGTCGACGAGATCGGCGCCATCATCGACGCCGTCCGCGACACGGGCCTCACCTACATGATGGGCGAGACGAGCTTCTACAACCCCGCCACGGTCTATGCGAGGCAGAAGCTCGCCGCCGGCGAGTTCGGCCGCCTGTTCTACGGCGAGGGCGACTACATCCACGACATGGACCTCGGCTTCTACGAGGCGTACCAGTACTCGGGCGGCGCGGAGTGGAAGAGCACCGCCAGCTACCCGCCGCTGCTGTACCCGACGCACTCGATCGGCGGCGTGCTCGGCGCCTGGCCCACCCATGCCGTCGCCGTGTCGGCGATCGGCGTGACCGACGAGCGCGGCGACGGGGTGTTCGAGCGTCAGCTCAGCCAGTTCGACAACGACTTCTCCAACGCCACCGCCCTGTTCGAGGTCGCGGGCGGGGGCTCGATGCGGATCAACGAGTTCCGCCGGGTGGGCTATCCCACCCACCTGCGCGAGTCGCGCTTCCGCTGGTTCGGCACGGAGGGCTCGTTCGAGCAGCTCGCCCGCACCACGGTGTGGCAGACCCGCCAGGGCGTGGAGGACATCTCGCACCTCGTCGACACCGACCCCTCGGCATCCGTCGACGACCCCGCCCTGTCGGGGATCGCACCGGCGCTGCGTGACGCGTTCGTCTCGGGGTACGCGGCGATCCACGAGCAGGAGCGCACCCGCATCCCCGCCGAGCTGCAGAAGCTGCCCAACGGTCACGAGGGCAGCCACCACTTCCTCGTCGACGATTTCGTGCGCGCCGTGACCGATCAGACGCTGCCGCCGGTGAACGCCTGGCAGGCGGCTCGGTTCACGCTGCCCGGCGTTATGGCGCACGAGTCGGCGCGTCGAGGCGGCGAGCGGCTTATGATTCCCGATATGGGACAACCGAATGCACGCTGACCGTCGACCGCGGTCGGTGACCCGGGCCGACGTCGCCCGTTATGCCGGCGTGAGCACCGCCGTCGTCAGCTATGTGCTCAACGACGGGCCGAAGGCGGTCGCCCCGCTCACCCGGGAACGGGTGCTCGACGCGGTGCGCGTGCTCGGCTACCGCCCGAACGCGGCCGCACGGGCGCTGTCGATGGGCTCGGCCGACATGTTCGGCCTGCTCGTCCACGACAACCGCAGCCCGTTCTTCGCCGAGCTCTGCCACGCCCTCGATCAGGCCAGCGCCGACAACGGCCGCTCGTTGCTGATCGTGAACTCCGACCGCGAGCAGGTGGCGACCTCCGAGCAGATCCGCGACCTCGTCTCACGCCAGATCGGGGGTCTGATCATCGCCGACGTGCTGACCGCGCGCGAGCAGTCGCTGGTCGAGGCCCTCGGCATCCCCGCGGTGGTGATCGGACAGTTCGGCGAGACGGACGGTCTGCACAGCGTCGGCGTCGACTTCGCGGTGGGCGCGCGCGGCGCGACGGAGCACCTCATCTCCCACGGCTACCGGGACATCGGATTCGCGGGAAGCGCGGCCAGGTACGACGAACGCGAGCGAGGCTGGCGCGATGCCCTGAGCGCGGCCGGGCTGCCCCTCGGGCCGCTCGTGCATGTGCCGTTCACCCACCAGGGCGGCTACGACGCGGCGATGCAGCTGATGCGGGCGCCCCGCCGGCCTCGGGCGGTGCTGGCAGCGTCCGACCAGATCGCGATCGGCATGCTCGCCGCGTTCGGCCAGCACGGTCTGCGAGTGCCGGACGACATCGCCATCGCGTCGTTCGACGGCACCGTGGCGGCCGAGTTCGTGTGGCCTCGCCTGACGACGGCGGTACAGCCGCTGGAGCAGATGGCGCACGCCACCGTGCGAATTCTGCTCGCGTCCGGCGACGACCGCCGCCACCACGAGTTCGCCACCGAGCTGCGGGTGCGCGAGTCGTGCGGATGCACGGTCGCCTGACGCGACGTTCGCCCGCGTGCACCTGACCGCGCTGGCGCGGCGACTCGACCGGGCTGACCCGGGCGCTCGGGCATCCCGGGATTCAGCGTCCCTCCGCCGCCTCCCGGGCGCCGCGCCCCCACCGGAAGGGCGACACCGTCGGGTCGCCGGTGATCCAGAACCGCCAGGGGAACGCCATGGTGCCCGCGACACCCGCGACACCCACGCGCGGTCCGGCGGAGACGTCGGCCACGGGCGCACCCCAGGTCAGCCGTGCAACCGCGCCGTTGTGCTCTTCGCCCGAGACGATGTCGATGCCGTCGTGCAGCGGGTGGCGCAGACCGAGAGCCTGCCCCAGCCGGCCGGGCCCGCGGGCGAGGTCGCGCCGCGCGATGCGCGAGAGCGGGCCCCTGACGCCGCGACGGTGCGCCGCGGCATCCACTCCCTCCACCATCTCGCCGGCGCGCAGCAGCACTCCCCCGGCCGTCCCCTCGGGTCCGCAGACGACGTTGATGCAGGAATGGATGCCGTGGCTGAGGTACACGTACAGGTGCCCCGGCTCGCCCCACATCGTGGCGTTGCGCGCGGTCGGGCCCATCCTCGCGTGGGATCCGGGGTCGGCCACGTCACCGGTGCCACGGCCGTGATAGGCCTCGACCTCGGTGATGCGCAGGGCGGTGGCGACGCCGTCGACGATCGTGCGCAGCTCGGCGCCGAGCAGACGGGGTGCCACGTCGATCGGCAGCGCGAGCAGGTCCTGACGGTCGAGCGTCATGGCAGCGGAGCCGTGCGGCACCACGAGATGTCGAAGCCGCTCAGGGTCGGCAGCTCGCGGTCGCCGAGCAGGTCGATGAGACGGGTGTGCACCGTGACGGGCAGCGGCAGCAGCAGGTCGTCGTACTCGTTGTTCGCGAGATCGGGGGCGATGGTGACGGCGGCGTACTGGCCGCTGGGCGAGACGCAGGTCTGCAGGATCGAGTCCTCGCCGCTCACCTCGGCCACCATGGTCGCCGCGCCCTCCTCGTCGACGCGCACGACGGCCTGGCCGGTCGGCATGCCCAGCTCGTCGCGCTGCACGATGTGTCGCAGGGTGCCGCCGGGGAACGCCTCGATGCCCACCGCGTCGCCGTAGTCGGGGTCGGAGGCCGGCAGGGGCTGCTCGGTGCCGTCGGTGAGGTCGAGCACGACGAAGCTGCCGTCTGCGCGCTCGATGAGCGCGGTGTACGTGCCGCGGTTCACCCCGAGGATGCTCGCCGCGACGCCCATCGGCTGCGCGCCCGCGTCGCCGGTGGGATCCTCGACCGTCAGGGAGCCGTCGAAGTCGATGAACAGCAGCGCTGACGAGTCGGGCACGAAACGCCACTCGGCGACGTTCGCCTCCTCGCCGTCGATCTGCACGATGCGCGGCTCGTCCGCGCCGCTGAGCGCCTGGGTCACGAGCACGCTGGCGCGACCGGTCGCCTCGGTGAGCTCGCGGTCCGAGTAGCTGTAGCCGACCAGACCCCCACGATCGGAGACCTGCACCGACGAGACGTACCCCTCGCCCGGCAGCGGCAGCTCGCGCTGCTCGGACCCGTCGCGGTTCATCACGAGCAGACGCGAGCCGTCGTCCTCCTCGACGGCCACGACGATGACGTCGGTCGTGGCACGGAAGTCGCTGATGCGGGGATGCTCGAAGACGGGGGCCGCCTTCTCGCCGCTCAGGTCGGAGAGGAAGATCTTGTCGGCACCGTCGGCCGAGCGCTGCAGCAGCATGATGCTCGACGCGGGCGTGCGGAAGCTCGTCTCGAGGTCGGCTTCGGTGCCTCCGCCCGCGGCGGTGACGCCGGCCACGGCGACCCGGTAGGTCGTGTCGTCGTGCAGCGGGACGGTGAACCGGATGCCGACGCTGCGCCCGCCCGCGTCGACCGTGAACGGCACGGCGGGCTCGACCGTGACCTGGTCGGGGTCGATCGCATCGAGACTCTGGTTGGCGGTGAGGATGAGCCTGCTGCCGGATGCCTCGATCGCCTGTGCCGGATCGACCTGCACCTGGCTCAGACGCGGCCCCTGCACGAGGCTGACGACGGCGAGCACCCCGGCGACCACCGTCAGGATGCCGAGGACGGAGAGCAGCGCGAGCGTGAAGCGCCGGTCGCGCGGGGCTGCGGGCGTCTCCGGAGGCGGCGATCCATCCGCGGCCGGCCGGTCAGGGGCGACCGGGCCCTCCGCGGGCGGCGCCGATCCGGGGGCCGACACGCCAG
>NZ_MJIR01000119.1:0-2856 GCF_001878835.1 Microbacterium sp. AR7-10
GCGCGATGCACCGTCGAGCAGTACGTCGACGGGGCCTGCTCGGGTGTGTACGTGGCGACGCCGCGCACCTGGGGCAGCCACGGGGGACAGGACGAGGGGTTCCGCGGATGGGGCTTCGAGGACGCCGCATGGTTCCTCGCGCATTCGACGATCCTCGGGGTGCCGCCCGTCCGTCATCCCGGCCGCGTGTACGCGCTGCACCACGTCGGCGAGGTGCGCGCCGGCGCGGCGTACGACGCGAACGCATCGCGCATGGAGCACTACCGGGCGGCTGCCGGCGATCCGTCGGCGATGGCCCGGCTGGTGGGCGCGGTGCGCCTGCCGGACCCCGTCAGCTGAGCTCGCCTGCGGAGGCGGACACCGTCGCTCGGGCGATCGACGGGCCCGGCTGCGCCACCTGGGCCGCTGCCGCCGCTCGCAGCACCGGGCGCCCGGTGAACGTCGGGTCCGCGACCTCCCGGAGGGCGGCGGCGAGCTGCTCGACGGTCGCCGCGTTCGGGTCGAGCGCGCGGCCCGTGCCGGTGCGCTCGATCGCCGCTGCGCCCGCGAACTGGTCCGTCGAAAACGGCAGCACGAGCAGCGGGACCCCGTGCCCCACGGCCTCGGTGACAGAGTTGTTTCCCCCGTGCGTCACCGCCGCGGCGGCCGAGGCGAGCAGCCGCACCTGGGGCAGGTACTCCGCGACCAGCCAGTCGTCGGGGATCGGGCCCAGCATCGCCGCATCCGTCGTTCCCGTCGCTATCGCCGCCCGCAGACCGGTCGCGCGCAGCGCGTCGGCCACGCGGGCGAGCACGTCGCCGCGGACCGACAGGAAGCTGCCGAAGCTCACGTACACGTACGGGTGGCCCGTGGCGATCCACCCCTCGACGTTGGAGGCACCGGCCTCGTCGCGCGGCGTCGATCCGAGGAAGCGATGCGGCGGGAGCTCGCGCCCGTCGCCGGCGGCGAGCTCGGCCGGGTAGTTGTAGAGCACGGTGTCGCCGTGCAGCGCGAAGGCATCGGCGACCGGTCGGGCGCCCGGATCGAGAGCGGCGGCGGCGTCGTTCCACTGGGTCGTGAAGCGCCGCGACACCTCCTCGCACAGCGCGCGCAGCTCGCGCAGCTGCGCCGCCTCCGGGGTGAAGGCGGCCGGCCACGCGGGCGGATAGCCGTAGACCTCACCCGCGACCGGCAGGGCGCTCGGGTGACCGAGCACCACGTCGCCGTAGGCGATCCCGTGCGTGTGCAGTGCCAGGCGGGCACTGTAGGCGAGGTGGTCGACGAGGATCGCGTCGGGCGCGACCTCGTCGATCACCTGCAGCGTCGCTCGTGCGCGGTCGACGGGGCGCCACATGAGATCGGTGAGACGTTCGCGTGCCTGATAGGCGAGCGTCGCGACCATGCCTGTGCGCGTCGCGGCGAAGAAGCCCTCGAGCGACGCGGCCTCCTCGGCCTGCTGCTCGGAGCTGCGGATGACGCCTGCATTCGCGCCCCGGCCCAGCGGGAGGTCGACCCGGTCGTAGCCGAAGCCGGAGACGATGGCCGCCGTCGCGGGGCCGGTCGCCACGACGACCTCTTCTCCCGCATCCCGCCATGCGGTGCCGAGAGCGGCGAGCGGCAGCAGATGAGAGGCGTAGTCGGGGCTGATGATCAGCAGAGTCATACCAGCAGCTCCGCCGCGCGCTGCAGCTCGGCCTCGCTGTGCGCGACCGATTCGTACACGGGAGCGAGCTTGGCGGCCATGCCCTGAATGGTGAAGCGCTCAGCCACGAGGTCGCGCGCGCGTTCCGCTGCGCCGTCGTCTGCGCCCCCGGCGCGCGCGAGGGCGCGCTCGGTCGCGGTGGCGAGCTTCGCCGGGTCGGCGGTCTCGGTGAGGAAGCCGGTGTCGTCGTCGTCGACGTAGGTGGCGGGTCCCCCGCTGTCGGGTGCGACCACGAGCAGACCGGTGGCCATCGCCTCGAGGATGGCCAGGCCGAACTCCTCCTTGAGGCTCGCGCAGACGTACACGCCGCCGGGTGCCGCCCGGCCGGGAAGCCCGAAGCGCGCGGCCGCCAGCCACTCGGCGGCGACGTCGTTCGATCGGTGCCCGGTCAGCAGCAGCCCGCGCGCCGCATGCTGGGCGGGCGGCAGTGCGGCGCGGATGCGGTCGAGCTGCTCGCGCTCGTCGAGCGAGGGGTGCTCGAGGTCGCCGCCGATCACGAGCAGGTTGGCCGCGTCGGCCAGCGGTCCGTCGGCCCATGCGCGCACCAGAGTGGCCATGCCCTTGATGCGGTGCATCCGCCCGACGGTGACCAGGAGCGGCAGTCGCCGTCGCTCTGCGGGCAGCGCGTCGAGCAGGGCGGCCAGCTCGGCGAGGGCACCGACCGGCTCGTCGCCGGCGGCGACCTGCCGGGCGCGCGCGACGGCACGATCGACCACCTCGAGGTCGACGCCCTCGGCGACCACGGTGTGCCGCTCGGGGTGCGAGGACATGTCGATGCCGACGAGCGCGCGCATGTCGCGCTCGAGCTGAGGTCGCGGGAAGAAGACGGAATGCGCGGCGGACGCCGCGAGGCTCTGCACCAGGTGCGTGCGGAACCAGAAGTGCTCCGTGAGATCCACCGGGCCGAAGTCCTTCCGCGTGAGGGTGCCCGATCGCTCCAGCGACGCGATGACGCTGTGCGGGTCGGGCGCCACGGTGAACACCGTCGGGATCCCCAGTTCACGCGCGACGTCGGCAGCCGCCAGGCTGCCGACGTCGGCCATCCGGAGGTGGAGCACGTCGACGCGTCCTGCGGCGCGCAGCAGGCGTCGGATGCCGCGGCGCACGCCCACCCGCAGCGGCCACGCCGCCGCTGAGCCCACCGGCGGCGAGCTCAGCGGGATGCGGCCGTACAC
>NZ_MJIR01000120.1:0-7777 GCF_001878835.1 Microbacterium sp. AR7-10
TACTGACCCACGCACCTAGTCGTCGAGGACGTGTCGTGGGCCGTCGGTTCCGATGACGAGGGCTCCGGCGCAGTGCGCCGAGACGCACTCGCGCCAACGCCGCGGCGAGCTCGCGTGCAGATCGGCCCGCCAGCGCGGCCGAGCAGGATCAGTTCATCGGCCACGATCCGATGCCGTCACCGCATCCGCTCCGGCTGGCGGTGCGGATGCTGCGCGGTGTCCGCGGCGCGCCAGCGCGATCGTCCAGGCGACGCCGGCGAGGAGCAGTAGCCCGCCGGCGGCATTCCACGCGACGTCATACGGCAGCAGCTCCCCCGCCTCGGCTCGCGCGGCGCGCGGCATGCAATGGGGGACGGCATCGACATGCGCCCAGGGTTGCACGGGTACGGATCCTGGCTATCGGCGGACGCTCAGATCCCCATGGCGCCCGAGGCATTCTGCGCTCGTCCGGACGTCCTTAACACTCCCGGCTCCGACACCACGTCCAAGACGCTCCACCGCGAATCGGAGAGCGATGGCGCGGCATGCGCCGGTACGACGCGGTCTCTTTGAAGCGACTCGATCGCCGGTCCGGGCCGCGGCGTCCTGCCGCTCCGGTGACGGCTCCCTCCGCCGGGGAGCTCAGCGCACTTGGCTTACCGCCACGCCGCCGGGCCGCCGGCGGGACGCATGACGTCCGGCTTCTCGGTACCAGCGCGCGCAGAAGAGCGCCACGATCGCGGCCTCGATCAGCTGCCCGCGTAGTACGTGAGCTGCGCGCCGGCTGCACGTCACCGACGGCATACAGGTCGGGAGGAGTGGCGAAGAGCGTCTTGGCGAGGATGCTGTGCGACGCCATCGTGGCGAGGGGTGCGACTGCGGTGATGAGGTGAGGCGCTCGATGCGGTGTCGAGTCGAGGCCGATGGCCGCGGTCGTCAGGAGGTAGCCCGCGAGGAGCAGGTGGGCGTGGACCGCCACGTGCACCAGCGAACCGGACTGCATCCAGCCGACCAGGGGTGTCGAATAGATCTGCCACAGTCCGCCGGCATTGAGACACGCTGCGGTGACGGCTCGCGTGTCGCCTCTCGCCTGGATGGACAGACGCGGGTCGGCGGGCGCCGCCCTCGCTCATCCACTCTTGTTCTCGAATACTCCTGGGGGTATAGTTGGATGCATCAGCGGGGACCGCGGATCGTGCCGGCACAAGCCTTCGGCCGACTCCCGCCCGCCCCGAGTCGCTTGGAGCAAGTCATGAGCTACGGCATCACCACGACAGTCGCCCTCCCCTTCGACGAAACGGTCACCGCGATCCGCGCGGCGCTCGCCACGCAGGGATTCGGCGTGCTGACCGAGATCGACATGGCGGCGACGCTCAAGGCGAAGCTCGATGTCGACATGCCCCCGCAGGTGATCCTGGGCGCGTGCAATCCTCCGCTCGCGCTCCGCGCGCTCCAGGCGGAGGAGTCCATCGGACTGCTACTCCCCTGCAACGTCACGGTGCGCGACGCCGGCGACGGTACGTCGGTCGTCGAGGCGCTCGACCCGAAGGTCATGGTCGGCGTCACCGGGAACGAGGCGCTGCGAGCGGTCGCAGACGAAGCGGCGGACCGCCTGGGCGCAGCGCTGGCCGAAGTCGGCAGCGGCGACGAGTGACGGCGCGACTGCGCCTTAAGCACGAGAACGGGGAGGTCGAAGCATGTTGATGGGCAACTGGAGCGGCATGGGCAACTGGGGCGGCATGGGCCCCGGAATGGGGTGGGTGTTCCTGCTCTTGATGATCGCGGGCATCGCGGCGCTCGTCGTCCTGACGGTGCGGCTCGCGACCGGCGGTCTGAACCGCGGAGGCCACCGGCCACCGGAGCCGCGAGGCGGATCGGCGCGCGCCATTCTCGACGAGCGCTACGCGCGTGGCGAGATCGACCACGCTGAGTACGACGAGCGAGTCGCACGCCTGCGCGACGCTCCTTGATGGAGCCGATCACCCGCCGCCAGGCTCTGCTGCTGGGCGCCTGCGGCGCCGCGGGCGTGGTACTCGGTGGGCTCGGGCTCAGCAGCACGGGTCTGCCCTGGACCTCGCCCGATGCAACGCCCTCCGGGCCGCTGGCCGAGCCGAGCTCGCTGCGAAGCCGCGGGGGCGTGCTCCGCACCGAGCTGGTCGCCGCGGAGCACGAGAACGAGATAGCCGGCCGCAGGGCGCTCGTGCTCGGCTACAACGGCAGCGTCCCGGCCTCGACGTGGCGCGTGCGCCCGGGCGACCGCATCGAGGTCCGCCTCGAGAACCGTCTTCGCGAGCCGACCAATCTCCACACGCATGGGCTCCACGTCTCCCCGACAGGGAACGGAGACAATCCCCTCATCAGCCTCGCACCCGGCGAGGTGTTCGACTACCGCTTCGACCTTCCTCCCGACCACCCCAGCGGCGTGTTCTGGTATCACCCCCACCACCACGGCAACGTCGCCGATCAGATCTTCGGCGGCCTCTTCGGTGCCATCGTGGTCGAAGGCGACGCGCTCCCGGTCGCCCGCGAGCGGGTGCTCGTGATCTCGGACATCTCGTTCGCCGGCGGAGCCGTCGCTGCCGCTTCGGAGGCAGATCGCATGATGGGCCGGGAGGGCGACTTCCTGATGGTCAACGGTCAACTGCTGCCCGAGATCGTCGCGCGGCCGCGGGAGCGGGAGCGCTGGCGGATCGTCAATGCCTGCACGGCGCGCTACCTCCGACTCGCGCTGCCTGGTCAGCGGCTGGAGCTCCTGGGCATCGACTCCGGGCACGAACCGCGGCCCCGCGCCGTCGATGAGGTCCTGCTGGCTCCCGGCAACAGGGCGGATCTCCTGGTGACGATGCAGGCCGGAAGTGCCCAGCTGCGCACACTCGGCTACGACCGGGGCGCCGCCATGATGGGCGGGATGATGGCCGGCGGGGGCAGCTCCTCCGGCCCGGCGCTGCTCGCCTTCGTCGAAGTTCGCGGGCCCGACGCCGCGGTGCTGCCCGCCGTGCCCCCGCGCGCGCCCGACGCCGACCTGCGCTCCCGCACTCCCGACGCGCTGCGCGAGATCTCCTTCACCATGACCATGGGGATGGGCATGCCGCAGCAGGGCGGGATGATGGCCCTGGGTTTCGACGGGCGCGCATTCGACGCGGGGCGCATCGATCAGCGCGTCGGCGCGGAGACCGTGGAGGAGTGGACGATCCGCAACCCCACGCCGATGGATCATCCGTTCCACCTGCACGTCTGGCCGATGCAGCTGATCCAGGTGAACGGATCGGCGATCGACGGCACCCAGTGGCGGGACGTCGTGAACGTCCCGGCTCAGGGCTCGGTCGTGGTGCGCATCGACTTCGCACGGTTCACGGGCCTCACGGTCTACCACTGCCACATCCTCGATCACGAGGACCTAGGGATGATGGGAACGGTCAAGGCTGCATGAGCGGCGGCCAGCTGCTGGACACCGAGGTTCGCTACCTCACCGAAGACGACGAGTCGATCGATAGCCGGAGCGTTCGACCAGTTCAAGTCCGGTGGGCGACGGACCTAATTTCGTCCCCACCCTCCAATCAGTCACTCGGGCGCGCAATCCGCGCCTTCTTCGTTACCCGACGACGGACGCGGGCACTTCAGCACACATCCCCTGCAAGCTGACGCCCGAGCAGGCCGAACGGGTGCGCGAGCGCTACGTCGCAAGGGCTGTCTGCTGTCGATGCCGCGCGGTGAGATAGAGCCGGTGCGCGGTGATGACGACCGCGAGCCAGCCCACTCCCAACATCCATGCGACGAGCACGTCGGTGAACCAGTGGTGGCCGAGGTAGATGCGGCTGATGCCGATGCTGACGGCGAACACCACGGCCACGGCGATGGTCGCGACCTGGACGACACGGCTCGACTGCCGCAGGGGCAGCATGTAGGCGATCGCGCCCGCAATCGCTGTGGCGTTGAGCGTGTGCCCACTTGGGAACGAGGGCGAATGCTCGAACGGTGGCACGGCGTCGTTGAACCCCGGCCGCACCCGCGCGACGAGTCCCTTGCCGACGACCGTCATCAGCAGCGATCCCACGCCCGCGGCCCCGATGATCAGAACCGGCGCCCAGTTGCGGCGACGCAGCGTCAGCACGACGATGGCGAGCACGGCGATGATCGGCATCACGATCACGCCGCCGATGTTCGTGTACCACGTCACCGCCGTATCGAGCCACGGCGACCTAACCGTCACGAACGCCGCGAGCACCGGACGGTCCAAGCCTGCGACGCCGTCGGATTCTGTCACCGCGTCGTAGACCCAGGCCGCCGCGAGCGTCGCGAGCGCTGCGACCACCGCGCCGACCGCCAGGATGAGGACGAGAGCCGCGTGAGGCCCGAGCAGCTCGCTCAGGCGGTGGACCATCAAAGCGCCGACCCGGCCGGCGCGCGACGGCCAACGGGTCAGATCCTTCGTGCCCAGGTGGCGCTCGACCTCGACTTCCGCGTCGGGACCCGTCTGCTTCGGGTCCTCGCGATCCCGCTGCATCGATGCTCCTGTCCGCCGGCCTGGAGCGATCCTGGCACGGCGTTCCCGATCGAGCACGCCTGCGGCGCTCGCACCTGAGAGCGCTCTCAGGTGGTCTCAGAGTCGCCACAGTGCCGGACCGGGAGTCTCATCACATCGACTCGATCACCGGGTCGGCCCGGACCGGCAAGGGTTCGGAAACCGAACAGGAGCACACCATGAAGAACCTCAAGAAGAAGGCAGCCGTGACCGGCATCATCGCCACGACGCTCGCCTTCGGTGGAGCCGGCCTCGCCATGGCGGCGAACCCCGACAGCACGCAGCCGTCGTCCTCGGCGACCGACGAGCAGGAACCGTCGTACACGGGCACCGTGCAGGCGCCGCAGGACGCGACCTCCCCCGACGGCACCGACACGGAGCTGTCCGAGGCCGACGAGGCCGCGAGCCTGCAGAGCCTCGCCACGGTCACGCCCGAGGAGGCGACGGCAGCAGCGCTCGCAGCGGTGCCNNGGCACCGCCGGCGACGCGACGCTCGAGGACGAGAACGGCTACGTCGTCTACGAGGTCCAGGTGACCGCGGCCGACGGCTCCGTGATCGAGGTCAAGGTCGACGCCGGCGACGCGAGCGTGCTCGCGCAGGAGGCTGACGAGCCCGAGTGCACCGACGAGGCCACCGAGAACGGCACCGAGCAGCAGGACGAGACGGGCGAGAACGGCGCCGAAGACCCCAACACCTGACCCCCGCCGGCGGAGCAACGCGCTCCGTCGGCGCTGTCGCACGCTCAGCGTCAGTCCGATGAATCAGGAGAATCACACGTGCCCGACGTCTTCCTCGCAGGCCTGCTCGACCCGGTCTCGCTCCTCACCGGAGCAGGGCCGTGGGTGCTGCTCGCCCTCGCCGCCATCATCTTCGTCGAGACGGGACTGCTGTTCCCCTTCCTGCCGGGCGACAGCCTGCTGTTCGCCGCCGGACTGCTGAGCCCGCAGCTCGGCCTTCCCATCCCGCTCGTGCTGGTCGTCGCGGCGGCCGCAGCCATTGCCGGCGATCAGATCGGCTACCTGCTGGGTCGGCGCTACGGTCGGCGGCTGTTCTCGCCTGACGCGAGGATCCTCAAGTCCTCATATCTCGAGCAGGCGGACGCGTTCTTCCTCAAGCACGGCGCGAGAGCGCTCGTGCTGGCTCGCTTCGTGCCGATCGCGCGCACCTTCGTTCCACCGGTCGTGGGAATGTCCCGCCTGCCGTACCGCACCTTCGTCCTCTGGAACGTGCTCGGGGCGGTCGCGTGGGTCGCGATCGCCGTGCTCGCCGCGCGGTGGCTCGGCGGCGTGCCGCGGGTCGCGCACAACGTCGACGCCATCGCCCTTGCGGTCGTCGCGATCTCTGTCGTCCCGCTGGTGATCGAGGTGGTGCGCGCTCGCCGAGCGGCACGCCTGCGCGACGCGGACTGAACGACCACGGGAGTGGAGCGCGGCAGTCACAATGGAACGCATGCGGGTGCTGCTTGTGGAGGACGAACGACGGCTGGCCGAGGCGGTCCGACACGGGCTGATCGCCGAGGCGTTCAGCGTCGACTGGGCCGACAACGGCATCGACGGACTGTGGAAGGCCAAGGAGCAGCAGTACGACGTCGTGGTGCTGGACATCATGCTGCCGGGCCTCAACGGCTACAAGGTGTGCGAGGGCATGCGCGCAGCCGGCATCTGGACGCCCGTGCTGATGCTGACGGCGAAGGACGGAGAATACGACCAGGCGGATGCCTTCGACCTGGGTGCCGACGACTGCCTGATCAAGCCGTGCTCGTTCATCGTGCTCGTCGCGAGGCTGCGAGCGCTCGTGCGCCGCGGCGCGCCGGAGCGGCCGGTCGCGCTCAGCGTGGGCGACCTTTCGCTGGATCCGGTGCGCCACCGCGTCGAGCGCGGCGGGACGGAGATCGCGCTCACGCCGCGGGAGTTCGGGCTGCTCGAGTTCTTGATGCGGCACCCCGGCGAGGTCGCCACGAAGACGCAGATCGTGGAGGCGGTCTGGGACGCGGCCTACGAGGGCGACCACAACGTGGTGGAGGTCTACATCGGCTACCTGAGGAAGAAGATTGACCAGCCGTTCGGACGCACATCGATCAGGACGGTGCGCGGTGTCGGCTATCGACTCATAGCTCGGGACTGACCTCTCGAGTCCGGGTCCGTCCGCGTCGTCACGCCCGGCGTCACGCCTCGCACTGCCGCGGCAGCGTGACGCGCAGCGCAGCTCCGGTGCCGCTGTCGACGACCTCGACCTTGCCGCCGTGAGCGAGCACGATCTCCTTGACGATCGCGAGGCCGAGTCCGGTGCCGCCCTCGTCGCGGGCCCTGCTCTCGTCCAGCCGCACGAAGCGGTCGAACACGCGCTCCCGGTCGGCGGCGGGGATGCCCGGCCCGTCGTCGCGCACTTCGATGACGGCAATGCCGTCCTCGGCTCGCACACTCAGCGCCACCACCTCGCGCGCGTGCCGCACGGCATTGTCGACGAGGTTCCGGACGGCCTGGGCCAGCTGAGGCGACGACCCAGAGACGCGCACCGCCTCGATCCTCGCCTCGACCGTCAAGGCGGTGGTGGAGCGGATGCGGTCGCGCTCGGCCGCGAGCAGATCGTCGAGGTCGACGTCATGCTGCTCTCGGGCGAGCCCCCGCTCGTCAGCTCGGGCGAGCAGCAGCAGCCCGTTCACGAGCCGCTCCATCCGTGTCGCCTCCTCGACGAAAGCCTCCGCGGCGGTCCCAGAGAGCGCCCCGTCGGGATGGGCGACGACCGTCTCCCCCATCGCCTTGATCGTGGCGATCGGGCTGCGCAGCTCGTGGCTGGCGTCGGCGACGAACCGCCGCTGCGAGAGCTGAGCCGCCTCCAGCCGCCCCAGCATCCCATTCATCGTCACGGCCAGCCGGCCGATCTCGTCCTGCGCCGCGGGGACGGGCACGCGCTCGGTCAACTGCCGTCCGCCGATCGCGGCCACCTTCGCACGGATGGCCTCCACCGGCTGCAGCGAGCGACCAACGAGCCAGTACGTCGAGACAGCGACGACGAGCACAAGGATGGGGTAGCCGATCGCCAGCAGCGGCAGCACTGCGGCCGTGCTCTCGTCCACCGACTCGAGCGACTGCGCGACGAGGACGGTGTACGTCCCGGTCGGCGTCCCGATGGCGGCGCGCGCGACTCGGTACGCCTCTTCCTCCTCCACCGGCAGCGTCGCATCGTCCCAGACGATCCCGTCGGCGGGGTCGAGGGGCTGGCCGAGCGCAGGCTCACCTCCCAGGTCGGCCGACTGGCTCGCCACGTCGCCGTCG
>NZ_MJIR01000121.1:0-8782 GCF_001878835.1 Microbacterium sp. AR7-10
TCATCGACCAGTCCGGCCCGACGGGCGCGTATCTGGCCGCCGCCCTGTTCGCGTTCGTCGGTCTCGTCGTCTCGATCGTGTTCGTCCGCGCGTTCCCCGACCTGCGTGACCGCGACCCCTCGCCCCACCCCGACACCGAGCCGATCCAGACCGCACGCATCTAGGCTGGTGGCGTGCCCGCACCGCTCACCCTCCCTCGTCTGGTGTGGGGCGACGGCCACCGCCGCGCCCTGCTCGTCCACGGTCTCGGATCGTCGGCAGCGCTGATGTGGCGAATCGGCACCGCGCTGGCGGATGCCGGATGGCAGGCCACCGCTGTCGACCTGCGCGGTCACGGCGACGCGCCCCGCGCCCTCGACTACTCCGTCGCGGCCTACGGAGCCGACGTCGCTGCCGCCAGGCCGGATGACGGCGGAGAGTGGGATGCCGTGATCGGTCACTCCCTGGGTGGCGCCGCCACCGTCATCGCCGCGACCACGGCATCCGGATGGGCACGACGTCTCGTGCTGATCGACCCGGCGATCCACGTCGCGGGACGCGACGAGGGCATCATCCGCCGCAGCCAGCAGCGCGCGTTCGCGTCCCCCGATCTCGAGGCGGTGCGCGCCGAGCATCCGGACTGGCATCCGCAGGACGTCGAGCTGAAGGTGGATGCCGTGCTGCGGGCCAGCCGCTGGGCCGTCGAGCAGACCAGCGCGCAGAACCAGCCATGGGATGTGCGCGCGCAGGCGGCGGAGATCCGCCTCCCGACGCACATCGTCGGAGCCGACCCCGAGGTGTACAGCCTGTTCACCGGCGAGCGGGCACGCTCCGTGCTCGAGAACCCGCACATCAGCATGTCGGTCGTGTCCGGCGCCGGGCACTCGCCGCACCGCGATCGTCCCGAGGAGACGATCCGTCAGATCCTGGAGGCCCTCTCGTGAGCGCATTCGACCCCACCCTCCATCTGCCCGACGACCTGCTCGAGCGCATTCGCGAGCGTGCGGCGGTGCATGATCGGGAGAACACCTTCCCGCAGCAGGACCTCGACGAGCTGCGCGATGCCGGTTACCTGTCGATCCTGGTTCCCCGCGAGCGCGGCGGTGCCGGTCTGGGCCTCGCCGAGGCCGCGGTGCTGCAGCAGCGCCTCGCCTCCGCAGCCCCCGCCACGGCGCTGGCGATCAACATGCACCTGGTGTGGACGGGCGTGGCGAAGGTGTTCAGCGACCGCGGCGTGCCGGGGCTGGAGTTCGTGCAGGAGGGCGCCGCCGCCGGCGATGTCTTCGCGTTCGGCATCAGCGAGGGCGGCAACGATCTGGTGCTGTTCGGCAGCGACACGGATGCCCTGCCGCAGAGCGACGGCGGCTACGCCTTCACCGGCACGAAGATCTTCACCTCCCTCGCCCCGGTGTGGACGAAGCTGGGTCTGCACGGCCTCGACACGACGAGCGCGGACGCCCCGAAGCTGGTGTTCGCGTTCGTCGGCCGCACGGATGCCGTCGTCACGAGCGATGACTGGGACACCCTCGGCATGAGGGGCACGCAGAGCCGCACGACGCGCCTGAACGGCGCGGTCGCGGCGCCCGAGCACGTCGTGCGGCGGATCGACCCCGGCCCGAACCCCGACCCGATCGTGTTCGGCATCTTCAGCGTGTTCGAGATCCTGCTGGCATCCGTCTACACCGGGATCGCCCGACGCGGGCTCGATCTCGCCGTCGGCGCCGCGAAGGGTCGCCGCTCGAAGAAGACCGGCACGACGTACAGCCAGGATCCCGACATCCGGTGGCGGATCGCCGACATGGCTCTCGCATACGACGCCCTGCCGCCGCAGATCGCTGCCCTCGCTGCGGATGTCGACGAGAGAGCCGATCACGGCGCGCGCTGGTTCACGCTGCTGTCGGGGCTGAAGCACCGCGCCGTCGTGATGGCGAAGCAGGTGGTCGACGACGCGATGCTGGTCGCGGGCGGTGGGTCGTACTTCTCGTCGAACGAGCTGTCCCGGCTGTACCGCGACGTGCTCGCCGGGATGTTCCATCCGTCGGACCCGGAGTCGGCGCACGCGACGGCTGCGTCGGCCTGGCTGGGGCCTGTCGAGGGCTGAGGCTCCTCGCCGCGGGTCAGGCCTCGAACACCCGCACACCCTCGACCCAGGTGCCGAGCACCCGGGTGTCGCCGATCCGCCCCGGCTCGCCGTCGAACGGATCGCGCTCGAGCAGGGCGAGGTCCGCCAGCATCCCGACTCTGATCGTTCCGGTCTCGGGCAGGCTGTTCACCCGCGCCGACCCGGCGGTGTACGCCTGCAGCGCGCTGCCGAGGTCGATGGCCTGCTCGGGCAGGAACGGCGGGTAGTCACCCTCCCATTCCGACGGGGCGGAGCGGCGGTTGACCGCGGTGTGGATCGCCGCCATCGGATCCGGCGTCGACACAGACCAGTCGCTTCCCGCGGCGAGCGCGGCGCCCGCGCGCAGCAGGTCGCCGAACGGATACTGCCAGCTCGCGCGCGTCTCGCCGAGGAACGGCAGCGTGAGATCGACCATCTGCGGCTCGAGGGTCGCCCAGAGCATCTGCATGTTGGCGGTGACGCCCAGCCGGCGGAACCGGGGCACATCATCCGGGTGGACGACCTGGATGTGGGAGATGTGGTGCGGATTGCCGCGAGGCCCGTTGCGCTGCAGCGCGCTCTCGACGGCGTCGAGGCACTCGCGCACCGCCTGGTCGCCGATGGCGTGGAAGTGCAGCGTGAAGCCGAGGGCGTCCAGCCGCGCCGCCGCCTCGTTCAGCACGTCGGGGTCGACGAACGAGATGCCGGCGTTCTCGGTGGGGTGCCCGTGGCCGTCGCAGTACGGCTCGAGCATCGACGCCGTGAAGTTCTCGGCCACGCCGTCCTGCATGATCTTGATGCTGGTCGCGGCGAAGCGCCGTCCGCCGGCGGCGCTCTCGCGCAGCGCGACGAGGTCGTCGATCTGCTCCAGCCCCCGCGTCCGGTCCCACCACAGCGACCCCACGACTCGACCGGTCAGCTCGCCCGCCCGATCGGCGGCGATGTACACCGGCAGCGGATCGCCGGCGTCGCTGTACTGCGTGCCGACGATGGCATCCTGCCAGGCCGTGATCCCGAACGAGTGCAGGTGACGCTGGCCGACGGCGAGCGCCTCTCGCAGCCGCTCGTGCGGTTCGGCGGGCAGCAGCCGGTTGACGAGGGTCATCGCGCCCTCGTGCAGGGTTCCGGACGGGGTTCCCGAGGCATCCCGCTCGATCCGGCCGTCGTCCGGGTCGGGGGTGTCGCGGGTGATCCCCGCGAGAGCGAGCGCGCGGGAGTTCACCCACGCGCCGTGTCCGTCGCGGTTGGGCAGGAACGCGGGCCGGTCGGGCACCACGGTGTCCAGCGCCGCGGCCGTCGGCGTGCCGCCGGGGAAGGCCGACATCTGCCAGCCGCCGCCCAGCACCCATTCGTCATCCGGATGCTCGGCCGCGTACTGCGCGATCCGCTGCAGGTACGCCTCCTGACTCGACAGGTCGGCGAGGTCGCAGCGCAGCATGTCGAGCCCGCCCCAGAGCGGGTGCACATGGGCATCCTGGAACCCCGGCAGCAGCATCCGGCCGTCCAGATCGACCACCTCGGTGCCGAGGCCGATCAGGGCGTTCGCCTCCCGGTCGAGCGCGACGATCCGCCCGTCGCGGACGGCGACGGCGTCGGCTCGCGACCGAGACGCGTCGGAGACGAACACTCTTCCGCCGTAGGCGCCGCCGGTGAACACGAGGTCGGCGTCGGTCATGTCATCCTCCTGCCATGGTGCGGGCGATCTCGGTGGTCGAGTCCCCGGCCTTCTTCAGCACCAGGGCGACGAGAGCCAGCGAGACGAGCGTGAGCAGCAGCATCACGGTCGACACGGCGGCGATCTCGGGCCGCAGCCCGCTGCGCAGCGAGCTCAGCACGTACACCGGCCAGGGTGTGGTGCCCGACACCTGCACGAAGGCCGAGACGACGGTGTTGTCGAGACTGAGTGTGAACGACAGCAGGAATCCGGCGAGCACGGCCGGCATCGCGAGCGGCAGGGTCACGCGCAGGAAGGTGCGCACCGGCGGGGCGTACAGGTCGGCCGATGCCTCCTCCAGGCGCGCGTCGAGACCGACCAGCCTGGCACGGACGATGTACGACACGATGGCGATCGAGAACAGCGAGTGACCGACGACGAGACGCACGGTGCCGTCGTTGAACATCGTGAGCCCGAGGTCCTGACCGAGGAAGACGAGCCACGGCAGCAGCGCGACGGCGTCGACAATCTCGGGTGTGACCGACACGAGCAGCAGCAGTCCGAGGAACCACCAGACCCACTTCCCCGGTCGGCGGGCCATCGCGATGCCGGCGAGCGTGCCGAGCACCGCAGCGAACAGCGCCGCGATCAGGCCGGTGCGCAGCGACACCATCACGGCGTCGCGGATGACGGGCTTCTCCACCAGCGCCGCGAACGGAGCGAAGCTGAAACCGTCCCACGCGACCAGCAGCCGCCCCGAGTTGAACGACGCCATGATGATGACGATGATCGGCAGGAACAGGAACGCGTAGACCGCGACCGACCAGATGCCGAGGACGCGGTCGCCGATGGCGGCGCGGGGACGACGGGGGCGGATGTCGCTCATGATGCCTCTCCCAGGACGAGTCGGCTGCGGCTTCGCAACGGCAGCGAGATCAGCCAGAGGATGCCGGCGACGACACCGATCGTGAGCATGATCACGAGGATGAGCAGCACCGCCATGGCCGAGCCCAGCGCCCAGTTCTGCGCGGTGCCGAACTGGCTGGCGACCAGCTGGCCGATCATGTTGCCCTGCGCTCCGCCGAGGACGGTCGCGGTGATGTAGTCGCCCATCAGTGGGATGAACACCAGCAGCACGCCGGCGATGATGCCGGGTCGCGCCAGAGGCACGGTGACCTGCAGGAAGGTGCGGATGCCGTTCGCGCCGAGATCCTTGCTGGCTTCGCGCAGCGGCGTTCCGACGCGGTCGAAGGCGACGTACAGCGGCAGGATCATCAGAGGCAGATAGTTGTAGACGACGCCGATGAGCACGGCGGTGCGGGTGTAGAGCACATCGATCGGTCCGTCGAGCATCCCCAGCCCCTGCAGCAGCGACGACAGCCAGCCCTCGGGCGAGAGAATCACCTGCCAGCCGAGCGTGCGCACGAGGAAGTTCGTCCAGAACGGCACCATCACGAGTGCGATCAGCAGGCCCCGACGCGAGGGCGGCGCCTTCACGGCCATCCAGTACGCGACCGGGCCGCCGATCAGCAGGCACAGCACGGTGCCGATGATGCCGACCCAGAGGGTGTTCTGGAACGTCGCGAAGAACGTGGGCGACATGGCCTCGGCGTACCGGTCGAAGGACAGCACGTCGTTGGCATGCGTGCCGAAGATGCCCGGCTTGTACCCGAAGCTGAACCACACGACCATGGCGATGGGCGCGATGAAGAACAGCGCCAGCCACACCCACGCGGGTACGGCCAGCCCGAAGCGAGGGCTACGCACCGGCGGCGGCCTTCGTCTTGTTCCATATCTCGACGATGCGCGCCTGCGCCTCCGTGACCTTGCCCTCATGCATGGTCTTCACCTGCGCCTCGTCGAAGAACACCATGTCGAGCATCTCGAGTCCGGCGGCCTCGGCCGCCTCCTTGATTCCCGCGGCCCCGGTGTCGTAGCCGATGTAGTCGACCTGGGCGAGCTGGTTCTCGGGGGTGAGGATGTAGTTCAGGAAGGCATGGGCGGCCTCGGGGTGCGGTGCGCCCTCGACGAGCGCCCAGTTGTCCATCCACAGCTCGGTGTCGGGGGCGCCGAGCACCCACTGCCAGCGGTCGGGGTCGGGCGACTCCTGGATGCCGATGCGCGCATCGCCGTTCCACGACTGCATGAGCACGTGCGACGCCTGCGGGATCGCCGCACCTCCGGGGTACGAGTCGAAGGCAGAGATGTGCGGTGCCAGCTCGTCGACGAGGAACTTCTCGCACGCGTCGAGGTCGGCGGGGTCCGTGGTGTTCCAGTCGATGCCGTTGGCCCAGTAGTAGATGCCGCCGAGCGGGGCCGGGTCATCGAGCACCGAGGTCTTGCCGGACGCCTCGTTCTGAGCCGCGTCGATGAAGTCGCTCCACGTCTTCAGCTCACGCGTGATGACCGTCTTGTCGTACACGAAACCGGTGGTGCCCCACGCCTTGCAGATGGAGTACTCGTTCTTCGGGTCCCAGTCGCGCCCGAGGAAGGCGGGATCCATGTGCTTCATGTTGGGGATGAGATCCAGGTTGAGCTTGGCGAGCAGCCCGTTCTCGATCATCTGCGGGATGAACACGCCGGTCGGCACGACGAGGTCGTAGCCGCTGGTTCCCTTCGCCGCGACGAGCTTGGCGATCATCTCCTCGTTCGAGTTGAAGGTGTCCATGACGACCTTCGCACCCTCGTCGTTCGTGAACGCCTCGATCACCTCGGGGGCGTCGTACTCGCCCCAGCTGTAGATGGAGAGCTTGTCCTCCACCGCGCCGCCGGTGGCGCCGGGCGCCGGCTTTCCCGAGCCGCCTGGCGAGCAGGCGGTGAGCACGCCCGCGGCTCCCAGCGCGGCGACGACGCCCATGAAGCCCCGCCGGGTGAGCTGATGGCGCACGACGGGCGCGATGCTGCTGTCAGCCAGGATGCGGATGCTGTTGTCGTTCATGAGAGCACTCCTTCGTGCGGTGCGGTGCGGTGCGGGTGGTGAGGTGGATGCCGCTCAGCGCGCTGCGCGGTCGGGGAGGGCGATGACGTGTGTGGCGGCGGTGGGCGCGCCCTCGGCGGCGAAGAGCCGCACGTCGTCGCGCGACCAGGTGCAGCGCACCGCCTGGTCGACGGCGACCGCCGGCGCCGTCGGTGCCGGAGTGCGCACGAGCAGCGTCTGTCCGCCGTCGATGCCGACGACGACCTGGAGGGTCTCGCCGAGGTACGACACGCTGAGCACACGGCCGTCGATGCCGAAGGCGGTGGAGTCGGGCGTTTCGATCCGGATGAACTCCGGCCGGATGGCGGCGACGGCCGCGCCCCCGTCCGCGACCTGCTCGGCTCCCCATCGGCCGTGGATGAGGCCGACGGTCGTCTGCACCGCGTCGCCGCGAGCGGTGCCGCTGAGAAAGTTCTGCTGGCCGATGAACGATGCGACGTACGCCGACGCGGGTGCGGCGTAGATCCGGTCGGGAGCATCGAGCTGCTCGATGCGGCCGGCGCGCATCACGGCGATCCGATCGCTCATCGACAGCGCTTCGCCCTGGTCGTGCGTCACGAAGACGAACGTCGTCCCGAGCCGGGACTGCAGCAGCTTCAGCTCGACCTGCATCTCCTCGCGCAGCTGGCGGTCGAGCGCGGCGAGCGGCTCGTCGAGCAGCAGCACACTGGGGCGGTTGATGAGCGCACGGGACAGCGCGATGCGCTGCTGCTGCCCGCCGGAGAGCATGGTCGGCTTGCGGTCGGCGAACCGGCGCAGCTGCACCATGTCGAGGGCGGCGATGACCCGCTCCCGCTGCTCGGCCTTGGGCACCCGGCGCTGCTGCAGGCCGTAGGCGACGTTCTCGGCGACGGTCATGTGCGGGAACAGCGCGTACGCCTGGAAGACGGTGTTCACCTCGCGGCGGTGCGGCGGCAGCCCGAGCACGCTGCGGCCCGAGATGCGGATGTCGCCGCTGTCCGGATGCTCGAACCCGGCGATCATGCGCAGCGTCGTGGTCTTCCCGCAGCCCGACGGTCCCAGCAGGGAGAGGAACTCGCCCGGCTGGATCGACAGCGACAGGTCATCGACCGCCGGCGCATCGCCGTAGTGCTTGGTGACGCCGATGATGTCGACGCCCCCCGTCGCCGGGTCGGCGGTCGGCGCGGGCGCCGCGGGTGCGAGCTGTGCCATGGAACCTCCACGTTGAGTTCTGACTGACGTCAGTCAAGCACAGTCGCGCGGTGAGGTACAGCGAAAAACGAAGAATGGACAGAAGAGAGCGACGATATCCGTTGTCAAGCTGTCTTGATTGTGTCGATATGGTCTACTTGCGGTCGAAATCGAACGCCTTCAGCAGCTCGCCGACCGCGGTCTCGCGCTCGTCGCCGCCCTGCTCGAACATGTGCGTGACATGCGTGCGCAGGTGGTTCTCGAGCAGCAGGCGATTGAGTGACTCGAGCGAGCGCTGCACGGCACGCGACTGGGTGATGATGTCCATGCAGTAGTCCTCGTTCTCGATCATCCGCGCAATGCCGCGCAGCTGACCCTCGAGGATGCTGGTGCGGTGCAGAGCGCGCTTCTTGATGTCGTCGATCACCCCTCGAGCCTAGTCACCGTGAAAGGATGACGGCATGTCGCGAACACCGATGGCGCTGCTCTCGCCGGCCGATCAGGAGCGACTGCGCAGCCTTCGCCGGATGAAGGCCGTGGCGCTGGGCGCGCTGATCTTCATGGCCGTCGTGTTCGTCCTCTCCTTCTGGCTCGAATCACGGCATCCGTGGCTCGGCTACCTCCGCGCGGCGGCCGAGGGCGGCATGGTCGGCGCCCTGGCCGACTGGTTCGCCGTGACCGCGCTGTTCCGCCGCCCGCTCGGACTGCCGATCCCGCACACCGCGATCATCCCCAACCGCAAGGATGAGATCGGGCGCACCCTGGGCGAGTTCGTCGAGACGAACTTCCTGGCGGGTGAGGTCGTGCGCGCGAAGCTGTCGACGACCGCCCTCTCGCAGCGGCTCGGCGAGTGGCTCAGCCACGAGGCGCACGCCGAGCGCGTGGCGGCGGAGGCCGCCACGGCGGCCTCCGCCGTGCT
>NZ_MJIR01000122.1:0-888 GCF_001878835.1 Microbacterium sp. AR7-10
TACTGGTCATCGACGTTACAGCCATGTAGCACATAGTAGTCTTGTCATGTGATACGTGGTCCGACCGAATTCTTCGTTTTTTTTTTTTCAAGCAGAAGACGGCATACCAGATACTACGCGTCTCGTGGGCTCGGAGATGTGTATAAGAGACAGGCAAACCACAGGCCCGCGCCGCCGCCCGTCGCCTCGCCGAGCTCCACCTCTCGCCGCTCGGCGAGCGCGTCGGCTTCACCGTCCGCGGCGAGCGCAAGACGAGCCCGCAGATGCGCGTCGAGTTCGTCACGGCGGGGGTTCTGCTGCGCCGGATGCTCGATGACCCGGGCCTCGACGACATCTCGGCGGTGATCATCGACGAGGTGCATGAGCGTGCGCTCGAGACCGACCTGCTCATCGGCCTGCTCGGCGAGGTGCGCGAGCTGCGCGACGACCTCACCCTGGTCGCGATGTCGGCGACGCTCGACGCCGCACGGATCGCGTCCGTGCTCGGTACGGACGCAGACCCCGCCCCGATCGTCGACCACCGCGTCCCCGCTCATCCGCTCACCGAGCGGTGGGCGCCGAGCCCCGCGCCGCGGCTCGATGAGCGAGGCGTCACCCGCTCGTTCCTCGACCATGTCGCCGGCACGGCGGCATCCGCTGCCCGCGACCTCGTCCGGACCGCACCCGACGCCGACACCCTCGTCTTCGCACCGGGCGCGCGCGAGGTCGCCGAGATCGCACGCCGCATCGCCGACCTCGCTCCGGACGTCGACGTGCGGCAGCTGCACGGGCAGCTGCCCTCGGCCACGCAGGACGCCGTGATCCGCGGCCGCGCCGGCCACGATCGGCCGCGCATCATCGTCACGACGTCGCTCGCCGAGTCGTCCTTGACCGTGCCGGGCGTGCGCC
>NZ_MJIR01000123.1:0-5017 GCF_001878835.1 Microbacterium sp. AR7-10
CTCATACCGGAGCGAGAAGTGGTCGCTGGCCCGTGCTTACGGTCGGCGGATGAGCTGCGCCTCGACGTCGGCGGGGAGGAACTCGGCCAGCGACCAGCGGAACACGCACCGCTCGCCGTCGACGGTCAGGGCGACGTGATCGTCGTGCACGACCACGTCGCTGATCTCGAGCGCGGCGATCGATGCCCGTGACAGGGCGGTCTGCCAGACGATGACCACCTCGGCGGGCAGGGGGCCGAGGCGCACGGTCGGGCAGAGCAGGACGTCGGCGCCGTCGGCGATCCGCTCGACCACGCCGACGGGCGCCAGCGGGAGGGCCGCCGGCTCCGCAGACGGGGATGCCGCCCATGCACCGAGGAAGCGGACGGCGCTGACGAGGCCCGCGCTCTGCGCCACCGCCTCGCCCTGATCCCGCACCTCGCCTCGGTCTACCGCCTCGCCCTGACCCTGCGGGGCGATCCCGACCGGCCTGTCGTCGTCGGCGACGAGGGCGGCACCGCTCACCCGACCCGGGAGTCCGACGCAGCCGGTCAGGCGCGCCACGTGCACGACGCCGGCGCCGACGATCTTGGTCGCCACGCGGGAGACCACGTGCCGCCCGCCGGCGTCGAGGGCGCGGGTCACCGCACCGCCGCGCGCCCCGACCGTGGCGCGGGTCGCCGGGCGGTGCACGGCCCCGTCGATGGTGAGGTCGCTGTCGCGCACGGTGCCGCCGGGGACGGGCCGGGTGACGGAGGAGAACTGCAGACGGCGGTACAGCGGGTCATCGCGGGTCGGGTGCCCGTCACTGCCGAAGTTGTGCAGTCGCACGATGCCGTCGTCCGCGCGACCTTCGATCAGCCAGCGCGGCCCGTCGAGCACACGGCGCACGTCCGTCCGCTCGATCTGCAGCGGGGCCTCCGCCGCGCTCCACACCGGATCGTCGGCGGGCAGCGCCAGGCCCAGGAAGCCCTTCGCGGCCCAGTACGGCGATCCCGGCCCGCTGTACGACTGCACCATGCTCGGGATCGGCTCTCGCTGCCAGCCCAGCGAGAGCACCCCGGTGTCGAGGCTGCCGCCGTCGACGAAGTGCCTCAGGATGCCGCTGGTCAGCCGCCGTGTCATCCCGGGGCCGAGCACGTCCAGGCCCTCCCGGCGCGCCATCCAGAACGGCGCCGCCGTCGCCCACCGGTAGATCAGCGAGCGACCCTGGAAGACCGGCGCGCAGCGGGCGTCGAACAGGAGCTGATAGCCGTCGACGAACGCCGCGAGACGCTCGCGGTGCAGGGCGCGCCGGTCGTCGAAGCCGGCGCCCATCAGCTCGTCGATGAAGAACGGATACCAGTGGAATGCGAAGGCGTTGTAGTGGTCGAAGCGTCTCCCGTCGCCGTCGGTGTACCAGCCGTCGGCCCGGTGCCAGTCGTCCATCCGGTCGAGCGCGTTCTCGACCGTGTCCCGTCCGTCGGCGAAGCCGCCGGCATGGTTGAACGCCGCCAGGGTGGCACCCAGCAGCACGTGGTTGTTGTCGGCGCACCAGGTGCCCCGGGCTTGCGCGAACCAGGCGTGCACGCCGTCACGTGTCGCGTCGTCCAGTGCCGCCCACACCGTGTCGCGCGTCAGGTGCAGGGCGATCGCGATGGATGCCGCCTCGACGGTGGCCTGGCTGTGATCGGTGAGCGCCGGCCATATCCGCTGCGCGATCGCGTGCTGCACGGCCTCGGCGTAATGCGCGATCAGCGGCGCCGTGCCCTCGGTGCCGGCCGGATCACCGGAGATGCGCAGAGCCGCAAGCAGAAAAGTGCGCGCGAACCCCTCGAGCCGGTCCATCGGCGGCCCCGCTCCGGCATCCGCCGTGCCCGGGGCGGCTGAGAAGTCGACCAGCGCCCCGCCGTTCGTCGACCGCTGTCGTGCCGCGTCGAGGATCCGGTCGGCCGCGGCCACCCAGTGCGCGCGGGTGTACCCGGTGTACGGGGCGGAGAGCGGGTCGTCCGGTGGCATCCACGCGGGGGCGATCGTCGGCATGCCCCGATCGTCGCCGGGGCGAACAGGAGGATTCAAGACGAGAACGTGTTGAATCCTCTCCTCCCGATCGCGTTGACTGGCGTGACCCCGAGCCAGGAGACCGCCGTGCCGCACCGCCCGAACATCCTCGTCGTGATGGCCGATCAGTTCCGCGCCGCATCGCTCGGCGTCGTCGGGGAGGACCCGGTGCACACCCCGCATCTCGACGCGCTGGCCGAGAGCGGGCGGGTCATGCGCCAGGCGGTGAGCGGGTACCCGGTGTGCAGCCCGCACCGGGCGATGTTCCTCACCGGGATGCGTCCGCATGTGAACGGCGTGACCCTGAACGTGAATTCCGAGAGCGCGCAGGATGGTGTCGGTCTGCGCGACGATCTGCCGACGTGGGCGAGTGCGCTGCGGCAGAGCGGATGGCGGACCGGCTACATCGGCAAGTGGCATCTCGAGCCGCCGGTCGACGACGACGAGCGGTTCGGCGAGGGGCGCCGCGACGACGGCAAGGTGTGGGATGCCTGGTCGCCGCCGCATCGACGCTTCGGCTTCGACTACTGGTACTCGTACGGTGCGGCCGACCGGCACCTCGCGCCCCACTATTGGACGACCGACGCCGGCCGGGAGGACCGGGTGGACGTGGACCAGTGGTCGGCCGAGCACGAGATCGACGTCGCGATCGACTTCGTGCGGGATGCCGGCGACGAGCCCTACGCGCTGATGGTCTCGCTCAACCCGCCCCACCAGCCGTTCGACCAGGTCCCCGACCGCTATCGCGCGCACTACGCCGACCTCGACCCGCGTGCGCTGCTGAACCGGCCCAACGTGCCGCACGGCACCCCCATCGCCGACGAGGCGGCGGTGATCGCCCGCGACTACTTCGCCGCGATCACCGGTGTCGACGAGCAGGTCGGCCGTCTGGCATCGGCCGTCGCCGAGCAGAACACGACGCGACCCACGGTGATCCTGTTCACCTCGGACCACGGGATGCAGCTCGGCAGCCACGGCCTGATGTACAAGAACGTCCCCTTCGAGGAGTCGATGCGCCTGCCGCTCATCGTGCATGCGCCCGACCTCGTCCCGGCAGGGGAGTCCCACACCGTGCTGGACTCCCTCGACTTCGCACCGACCATCCTCGGCCTGGCCGGCGTCGACGCGCGCGATGAGCGGATGGTGGGACGCGACCGCTCCGGCGTGCTGCGCGGCGCCGCCGAGGTCCCCGCCACCGACGATGACGACGCCACCGTCTACACGCGGTACGCGTCGCGCTCCGACCCCGGCAGCGTGCGCGGGCTGCGCACACGCACCGCGAAGGTCGTCGCGACCTGGCATCCGGCGTCGGGTCTGAGAGTGCAGTTCTTCGACCTCGCCGCCGATCCCTACGAGATGGACGACAGCCCGCAGCATCCGCGCGCGGCCGGCCTGATCGGCCGCCTGCGCGACGAGCTGGAGCGCGCCGGGGATGAGTGGGAGGGCGCCGCCGCGCTCGCCGGAATGCTCAGTCCCCTGACGTAGGCGCGGGCGGCAGCCCGACCCGCTGCCGCCAGCGCTCGTGCGCGCGGGTGAGCTGGGCGACCAGCCGCGGACGACGGGATGCGAGATTGTCGCGCTCGCCGGGGTCGCCGGCCAGGTCCGTGAGGATGAGGCCCTCGCCGGTGCTCGTGTGCTCGACCGCGCGCACGTACTCGGCGGTCGGGCTGTCGCCGTCCACCCAGAGCAGCTTCCAGTCGCCGCGACGCACCGCCCACTGCCAGCCGCAGTCCCAGTGCAGCTCGCGGTCGCCGTGCCGCTCGTCCGCGAGCGTCTCGGCATCGGACATCTCCGCGTCGGGCGTCTCCGCGTCGGTCGTCTCGGCGAGCACCGGGCGCAGATCGCGCCCGTCACCGTCCGGGTAGGCTTCGAGCCCCGCGGCGGCCGCGAACGTGGGGGCGAGATCCAGCGCGCTCACCGGCTCGCTCACCACCGTGCTCGCCGCGGCGACGCCGGGCCAGCGCACGAGGAACGGCACCCGGATGCCGCCCTCCCACAGCGTGTACTTGGTGCCGCGCAGCGCACCGTTGTCACCGTAGTTGCACTGCGACCCGCCGTTGTCGGTGAGGTAGACGACGATGGTGTCCTCGGCGACGCCCCCGGCGTCGAGGGTGTCGAGCAGGCGGCCGATCGCGCGATCCATCAGCTCGAGCTGCGCGAGATAGAAGGCGCGCCCGTCCGGCAGATTCGGGCTGATCGCCCCGTCGTACCAGTCGAGGTACTCCGCGGCTCCCGGATGCCAGTCGTCTGGCTTCTCGAGGCCGCGTGCGGCCAGCTCGTCGTCGGGCAGCTGCCAGCAGAAGTTGTGCACGGCGTTGAAGGCGACCATGGCGAAGAACGGCTGCTCGCCGGCGCGGCTCTCGATGAACGCGCCCGCGCGGTCGGCGATCTCGTCGGTCGTGAAGCCGTCGAACTCGACGGGCTCCTCGCCCGACCAGAACGGCTGCACCCCCATCGCCTCCGCGGCCTCGCCGTACTCGGCGACCGCGTCGTCGCTGTGGTGCAGGTAGTGCAGGCGCCCCATCGACTGACCGGCCAGGCCGTAGAACGACTCGTCGAATCCGTGGTGCGGAGGCGCGCCGCGATCGGCGGCGGTCTCGTCTCCGTAGTGCACCTTGCCGAAGTACCCGGTCGCGTAGCCGGCGTCGCGAAGACGCTCGGCGATGGTCGGGGCGTCGCCGATGTGCGCCGAGTCGAACCACAGTCCGCCCCAGCGCTGCTGGTACTGCCCGGTGATGAGCCCGGCGCGCGACGGCGAGCAGATCGGCGCGGTCACGTAGGCGTCGGTGCACGTCGCGCCCTCGGCCGCCAGGCGGTCGAGCACCGGGGTGTGCACCCCGGGCGTGCCCATGGCGGAGCGGTCGGCGTGACCGTGGTCGTCGGAGACGATCAGGAGGATGTTCGGGCGGGTCATGGGGCTCCATCCCTGGCTCTTATACACATCTAAACAAGAAAGCCTCGCGGGTTCGCAAGCTCGGCCTGGGCGAGGGCTCGCGGA